>DATFYJ010000041.1:0-2018 GCA_035315105.1 Chitinivibrionales bacterium | reverse complement strand
CTTGGTGACCATCACCACCGGCATGTCCGGGGCCATCTCCTTGATCTCCTCGAGCGTGGTGAGGCCGTCCTTGCCCGGCATCTGTTCGTCGAGCAGAACGATGTCGAACGCCTTGGCATTTTCCTTGATCAGGTGAATGGCGTCGTGGCCTGAAAATACGGGCGTCACGTTATATCCGCGCGATTCAAGGAACATGATGTGCGCGCGGAGGAATTCTATTTCGTCGTCGGCCCAGAGGACATTTTTTCGCGTACCGCTCATGAAGGATGCCTCGCTCTATCGCCCTAAAGACAAGAAATCGGATTGCACCGCAAAGACGCAAAGATCGCGAAGAAAAAAATCACCACAGAGAAGATTTCAAGGATCTGCATACTGTCAACTGTCAACCGTCAACTGTCAACTTCTTTCAACCGCGCTCCCTGCATCCTTGTCATTAATTGTACCAATCATCTTATCTGAAAATAATTGATCTCGCGGCAGGCCGTTTCCGGCCCCGGATTTTCCCAGGGCATCCATGCGCGCGGGCAGGTCGATATAGAATGTGGTGCCCTTGTCCTTCTGCGACCAGAAAAGGTAGATCTTTCCCCTGTGGTAGTCCTCCACGATCCGCTTTGCAAGCGTGAGTCCCAGTCCCCACCCGCGTTTCTTGGTGGTGTAGCCCGGCGCGAACACTTTTTTCTGGTCCTCCCACAAAATGCCCTTGCCGTTGTCGGTGTGCGACACTCGCACGATCCTGTCTTCTTCCCGATACTCGGTTGTTATCTCGATGAGGCCGTCGTTCTTGACAATTGCGTCGACCGAATTCTTGAGCAGGTTCTCGAACACCCACTCGATGAGCTGGCTGTTGGCCGAGATTTTCGGCAGAACGCCGGGCGTGAGCCGGATTTCGATGTGCTTGCCGAGAAACGGAAGCCGCGTGCGGAAATAGACCGCCGCGTCGTTGAGCACGGCGTTGATATCGCATGGGACAAGGGCCGGGACCGATCCGATCTGCGAGAACCGGCTGGTCACCTTGCGCAGGCGCGACAGGTCGTTTTCCATGTTCTCGGCCACGGCGTGCACCTGCTTGACAAAATCCTCGGGATCGACCGGCTCCTCGGAGCTCATGAGCGAGCGCGTGTATTCGATCCATCCCATGAGCGACGAAATGGGCGTGCCGAGCTGGTGTGCGGTCTCCTTTGCCAATCCCACCCACAGGTTGCTGCGCTCGGTGACGCGGATGTTCTGGAACCCCAGAAACGCGAAGAAAATAAACGCGGCCACGAGACCCGCCTCGATATACGGCATGCGCGACAGACTGTAGATGAGCTCGCTGTTGCCGAACACGAGGTACCCGAGCTTCGTCTGCGTTTCGCTCAGGTAAAGGACCTTGGGCGTGTAGCTCTCCTTGTATTCGGCCATCTTGCTCCGCACAAGGCCGACCGCCCCGACCGACGAGTCGTGCGGCTGCACCTCGGTGCGGTTGAACATGGTGCCCACATACACGTTGCGCCACATCTCCGGGTTCCACGCGGTGTCGGTGATGACCACCGGTATGTTCGTCTTGCGGATGATCTCCTCGAAAATCACGTTCATTTCCTGGTTGCTCATGCGCTCGGTGATGGCGGTGCGGATGAGTTCGGCGTAGGTCTGGGTCACACTCACGGCGTCGCTCTGCAATTGCATGATGATGGTGCGCGTGTACTGCGCGTACCATATGAATCCGACGATGCACGCGAGCAGGAGCACGTACCTGCCGGTGAAGGGCCGGATGCGCATGAGAAATCTATAAAAGGGGGCGTTTGCCATAATTACAAATTTTTCTTGAGATTCAAACGATTAAATGCTTGACAGAACAGAATCAGGCTTTGGCGGGGACACCGCTTCGCGTTTCCCCATGGCCCCAAGCCTCCTCGTCCCGCGGGACTGCGGGGTCTCGGGGCACACCCCCTCCAGCAAAGGGGCGCGCCTGGTGCGCTCGACTTACGCTCGCGCGGCGTCGCCCCTTCGCAACGCAACCCTAGCGGAAGATCCCCCTC
>DATFYJ010000040.1:0-2664 GCA_035315105.1 Chitinivibrionales bacterium | reverse complement strand
ATTTAGCCTTGAAGTTGAAGTAATTGGCCTTGAGCGGCCGGATCTCTATCGGCGGAAGCGCCTTAACGGTTCCGTCCGACATTTCGAGCACCGGGCAGGTGAATTCCGGGCCCCTGATTCCTTTCTCTATGAGAATCTCAGGCGAATACTGGAGCATCTCCTCCATTTTGGTGCCGAGTCCGGCGCCGCAGTCCACCCGGGTCATGAGCCTGCTCGAACCGGACTGCGGACACTTCACGTACATGGGATAGCCGAGCTTGTCGGCCAGAAACTTCCAGTTCACCTCGGGATGGCCCCTTCCCGCGACGTAAAACGGGGGAGTCTTGATGTTGTTCTGCTCGAAGATGAACTTGGTGGCAATCTTGTTCATGGCCACCGCGCTTGCAAACACGCTTGAGCCGGTGTAGGGGATCATGATGGTGTCGAGATAGCCCTGCAGAAGGCCGTCTTCCCCGAAGGAGCCGTGCACGGCAAGAAAGGCGACATCGCAGTTTTTCCAGACCGCCTCGGACGCATACGGCTTGAACGGCCCCTTGAAGTGCTTGCTCTTGGCGGGTTCCGCAAGCTCGTCCACCGTGGGAAGTTTCTTCGTAATATCGCAGAAGAAGAATTCCTGGTCAATGGAAATCACGACCGCTCGTGCAGCGTATTTTTTACGGTTGATGTTTTTAAGGACCTCGTGTCCGGACAACAGCGAGATTTCGTGCTCGGCCGAAGGGCCGCCCATCACCACGTTCACGCGGAGAGGCATAGGTTTGCTTCCTTTATCTTTTTGCCGATGACTTCAACGCATTGCGCGGCCGCGATGCGGTACTGCTGGCGTGAATCGCGCTCGCGCACCGTTACGGTATCGTCCTGGATCGACTGGCCGTCCACTGTGATGCAATAGGGGGTGCCGGCCTCGTCCTGGCGCGCATACCTGCGGCCGATCGCCGAATTGAGATCAAAAGACGCCCGCACCGAATTGTCGAGCAGGTCCTTGTAGATTTTTTCCGCTTTTTCCGGCATGCCCTCCTTCTTCACAAGGGGGAGCACCGCAGCCTTGATGGGCGCGAGCGCCGGATGGAACCGCATGATCACCCGCTGGGCGTCCTCTTTGTCGACGTCGTACGCGTCGATGAGGAAGGCGAGCGTTGCGCGGTCCGCGCCGGCGGCAGGTTCGATGACGTAGGGGAAAATGTGCTGTTTTGACTCCTCGTCGAAATAGGAGAGGTCCCTGCCGCTGGACTCCGTGTGCCGTTTGAGGTCGAAATCGGTGCGGTTGGCGATGCCTTCAAGCTCGCTCCAGCCGAACGGAAACTGGTATTCCACGTCGGCGCAGGCCTTGGCATAATGCGCAAGCTCGTCCTGCGCATGCTCGCGCAGCCGGAGGTTGTCTTTCTTTATGCCGAGCTTGAGATACCACGAAAGCCTCGCATTGCGCCAGTATTCGTACCACTGGGCGTCGGTGCCCGGCATGCAGAAAAACTCCATCTCCATCTGCTCGAACTCGCGCGTGCGGTAGGTGAAGTTGCCGGGCGTAATCTCGTTGCGAAAGCTCTTGCCGATCTGGGCGATGCCGAACGGCGGCTTGAGCCGCGCGGCCTGCTGGACATTGAGGAAATTAACGAAAATGCCCTGCGCCGTTTCCGGCCGCATGTACACAACTGCCGAAGAGTCTTCAACAGGGCCCATGAATGTTTTAAACATCAGGTTGAATTTCCGCACGTCGGTGAGTTCGCCGCCACACTTGGGGCATTTCTTGAGGTCGGTGAGGTGGTCGGCGCGGAACCGCTCCTTGCACGATTTGCAGTCGACAAGCGGATCGGTGAAGCCTGCAAGATGGCCCGACGCTTCCCAGACCTTTGGATGCATGAGAATTGCCGCGTCCAGTCCCACGATGTCGCGGCGGTTGGTCACCATGGACTTCCACCACGCCTCCTTGACGTTGCGCTTAAGCTCGACGCCGAGCGGGCCGTAATCCCAGCAGCTCGTGAGCCCGCCGTAGATCTCGCTTGACTGGAAAATAAATCCGCGTCTTTTGCACAAAGAGACGATGGTTGTCATGAGGTCGGGAGTCTTTTGGGCCATTACAATGTCCTTTATGTCTTCAATATAAGGCGCTGTTATTTCGAAAGATACTTCATTATGTTCCTGGTGAGCCTCTGCTTGATCGGCGTGGAAACATCCACCTCGAAATCCATGCCGGTTATCATTTCGTAAAGACGGATATACCGGTGCGAAAGTTCGACCACAAGTTCTTTCGGCGCAGCCGGCAACACCGCGTCCTTGTACGGATTGCAATGTTCCTTGAACCAGAGACGCAGGAATTCCTTGTCGATGTTTTCCGGCTCCTGCCCATCCTGAATGCGCTGTTTGTAGCTGTCTGCGAGCCAGTAGCGCGACGAGTCCGGGGTGTGGATTTCGTCAATGAGCAGGATGTTCCCTTTATCGTCCTTGCCGAGTTCGTATTTTGTGTCAACCAAGATGAGCCCATTCTGCCCCGCAATGTCGGTTCCGCGGCTAAAAAGCCCGAACACGATTTGCTCGAGTTTCTTCCACGTTTTTGCGTCGACAATGCCCCGACCAACGATTTCCTTTGCGGAAATCGATTCGTCGTGCTTGTCCGATTTCGTGGTTGGCGTCAGGATAGGCTTGTCGAATCTCTGGTTCTTGGTCATGCCG
>DATFYJ010000039.1:0-3357 GCA_035315105.1 Chitinivibrionales bacterium | reverse complement strand
CGTTCCTGAAGTGAAAACCGTGGAAAACGTCGGCTAGCCTTTCTCAAACCTTCCACACGTTGTTGCCTATGGATTCACGACCGGCAGCGGGAATTCTGCGGAACGCGGCCGTCGGCGCGGGCGCGAAGATGCAGTCTGCATGGCGCAGCGCGTGGACAAAAGCGACATTCCTTGCGTTCTGCTGGGCCAGCCTTTTCATTTTTGTAGGCGGCGCTTTCCTCTTCTACTATCTGGTGCATCCGCGGCTCGCAGTGATCGGTGTGTGGGCCGACCGGATCGCCATTGTTCTTTTGCTCACGGTTGTTCTCGTGGTGGCGGCGGGCCTCACGCTCATTACGGTCACCGCCCTCACCGGATGGGACCTTCTCTACCCCCACGGCAAGCAGTCGGTGACGATAAAATTCCTCTTCCCCATCGCGGCCACACTGAGCCAGCTATTGCGCGTGGACCGCGCAAAGCTGCGCGCCTCGTTCATCAAGGTGAACAACGCGCTCACCAAGGCGCAGCGCAAGCGCATCCGCGGCGACCGCATCCTCATCCTGCTACCCCACTGCCTGCAGATCGACATCTGCAACAGGAAGCTCACCTCGAGTGTGAGCAACTGCGCCCGGTGCGGGCGCTGCCCAGTGGGCGGGCTCGTTGACATGGGAGAACGGTTCGGGCTCAACGTGGAAGTGGTGAACGGCGGCACGCTCGCGCGCAGGAAGGTGGCCACGTTCCGTCCCGACGGCATCGTGGCCGTGGCATGCGAGCGCGACCTCACCTTCGGCATCCAGGACGTGCACCCCATTCCGGTGTACGGCGTCATCAACGACAGGCCCAACGGCCCGTGCTTCAACACCTGCGTCGACATGCATTTAGTAGAGCAAGGTATTAGGTTCTTTAGGAAGCAGGAGCCGCTGGCGGTGACCGCTTAAATTGGTCGATATCCTCTATTTCCTCTACATTCACAAACAATAATTAGAGAAGAATTTGGGCGTTCCCCTCGCTACGCTTGGGTCGGCCGTCCTTCCGGTCCACCCCTTCGGGTGCTTCCAAGGGTCGTCGGCCTTAGGCCTCGGGCCGCCACGGCCCTATGGCCCACAGGGCCGGGTCCGGGCGGCATCCCGCTATGGCGGGACCTCCAGTCCTGCCTAACGCGCGGCAACGGAATTCTATTAAGTCAATAACTTCCTATCGCGCCAATCGGTATTTGCAATGAATTGTGCATGGCCTCATTCTTGAATTTCAAACTCTTCAACTTTTCAACTCTCTTTCTTACATCGCCATCCACCCGAACAGATAATGCCATGGGATTACCAGCGGGTACAGAACCACGACCAACAGAAAAGTGGTGCTCGTTCCCCAATCGATTTCGCTCCTACGGTCGGCTTTGGCAATTCTCGGAGCGACATAGACCAGCAGCCACAGCGTCTTGTAGATGACTTGCAGCAAGAGAACCGGACAGAACAGAACCGGCTGGAACAGACCCAGGACCGAAGCTATGAGTATGGCGGTCCACAGCGAGCCGGTAAGAGTGCGCCACCCCGCGCTTTCCGGGAAGTGCGCCCTTGACACAGGATAAAGACCGAAAAGCGATCCGAGCGCGACCGGCACGAGAAGCACGATGTTGGCGATGTAAGGAAGAAGCAACGGGTTCATGATATGTACCTCAATGTTCGAGGGGAGATCAGGTGGGAGCGCACACCGTTTCTGCGTGCAATCGAATGCCAAGGGCTTTGACAACCTTGAGTATCGTGGAAAATTCCGGATTTCCTTCGGTGCATAAGGCCTTGTACAAACTTTCTCGACGGAGCCCGGTTGCCCTTGCGATCTGCGCCATACCCCGAGCTTTCGCAATCGCGCCAAGGGCTTCGGTCACCAAGCGAGGATCGCCATCAGCAAACGCAGCCTCCAGGTATGAAGCCATGTCTTTTTCGGAAGTGAGATATTCCGATGCGTCAAAGATCCGGGTTTTTAGCTTTTTCATGTAATCCTCCTCAAATTCTGGCTGTCAATGCATGAGCCCTTCGAATATCACGATTTTTGGTGCTCTTGTCGCCTCCCGCTAACAATACGGCAACATTTTTCCCTTGTCTAACAAAATAAAGCCGGTAACCCGGGCCATAGTCAATCCGGAGCTCAGAAACTCCTTCACCTATTGGTTTAACATCGCCGGCCAAACCGAGACGAAGCCGATCGATTCGAACAAGAATCTTTGATCTGGCCGACCGATCGCGAAGCCTTTTCAGCCAGTCGGCAAAATATTCTGTTTGACAAATTTCTATCATATTCGAATCTACATCATGTTAACCATAGGATACAACCCGCAGACGCAACAATTCTGTTTTTGCGGGACGGCGCCGAAAATCGTAAGAAGCCTGAAATCTATTGGAAGCCGCATAGGAAACGCGCGGCGTGATTGTTTCTTCCTGTTCCAGTGCTATTGGAAAAATACAAAAAGAATTGGGCGTTACCCTCGCTGCGCTCGGGTCGGCCGTCCTTCCGGTCCACCCCTTCGGGTGCTTCCAAGGGTCGTCGGCCTTCGGCCTCGAGCCGCCTCGGCCCTATGGCCCACTGGGCCGGGTCCGGGCGGCATCCCGCCTTGGCGGGACCATTTTTCCGGTCACCCCTAACGCGCGGCAACGGAATTCTAATCAGTCAATTACTTCTTCCCGCGCCAATCGGCATCCGCAATAAATCGGCCAATGATTCTTTTTTAATTTTCCATGTTTCAACGGGAGATTGCTTCGCTCCGCTCGCAATAACATTTTGATTTGTTTTAATCTGTTATCCGCATTCCGCAATCTACAATTCTTCTCGGTGCCCCCGCAGGTGAAGTTTCTTTCTCGCCAACCAACTCTCTTGGGGGCTACCCACGAGGGGGTGTGGGTGCCAATGTCGAGACGCCGGATGTCAAAACTCAACCTTGAGTCTCGACATGGCACCCCAGGGGGATACTTCCCCCAGCAACAGCATTTATTCTTGCCTTGCTATTCGTCTACTTGGCCGTATTTTTTATATTATCCAGCGGAATAAAATCATTCTCCGCATCAGCCTGTCCTGCGGGAGCTGCGGGAACTTGCGAAAATCCGTACTGTTCCGGATGTTCGGAGATGATGAGCAGGGCCATCACGCGCGGTATGTATTCGTTGGTTTCCTCGGCAAGATATCCCATTCTGTAAATGTACCAGAAATCGCGGTTGCGCATGGGGTTGTCGATTTTCCGGAGCGCGCCCACCACCCTGCCTTCGCCCGCGTTGTAGGCCGCCATGGCAAGCATCACCGAGCTCTGGCCGCCGAAAATGGCGATGAGCTCCTTGAAGTACTTGGCGGAGGCCAGCGTGGCCTTTTCCGGGTCGCACCGCTCGTCGACCG
>DATFYJ010000038.1:0-3509 GCA_035315105.1 Chitinivibrionales bacterium | reverse complement strand
CGGAAGCGGCAACCGATCCGTTGGCGATACGCATCACCCTCGTTGCCAGCCTGAAGATCTCGCCGCAATCGTGGCTCACCAGAAACGTCAATACCGGCATGGCGTGCCTGGCCGACGCAAGCGCCTCCTGGAGCGAGTTCCTCATTGCAGGGTCGAGCGCGGACAGCGGCTCGTCAAGGAGCAGGACCGATGGGCTTGCGGCGAGCGTGCGGGCAAGCGCGACGCGCTGCTGCTGGCCGCCGGACAGCATTGCGGGCAGGCGGCGCCTAAGCCCGGAAAGCCCGAATGTTTCCAGAAGGGAATCGACAACACTTCCGTCGGTTCCCCGCGCGAGTCCATATCGAACGTTCTGTTCGACGGTCATTTTGGAAAAAAGCGCGTACTCCTGAAACACGAGTCCCACGCGCCGATGCTGCGGAGGGACGTTGGTACGCGCCGCCGAGTCGAACAGGACCCGTCCGCCGAACGCGATGCGGCCCTCATCCGGCGCCGTAAGACCGGCGATCATTCGCAGCACGGTGGTTTTTCCCGCCCCCGAAGGCCCGAACAGGGCGATGCATTCCTTGTCGTCCGCATCTATGTGAAAGTCCAGATCGAAGGTTGCCCCTCCTGCAATGAGTCTTTTTCGAACCGTCATGGAAAACGCGGCCATGTCACCAGGTCCTTGCAAATCGCTTGTTGACCAGGATGAGCAGGAACAGCACGGTGAACGAAACGACCACCAGCACCGCCGAATACAGGTGCGCCGCGGCGAAATGGAGCGATTCCACGTCGTCGTACACCGCAATAGACGCCACGCGCGTCACGCCGGGGATCTTGCCGCCGATCATTAGCACCATGCCGAATTCACCTACGGTATGGGCAAAGGTGAGAATGAGTCCTGTCAGGATGCTGGGCCGTATCGAAGGCAGCAGCACCCGCCAGAATGTGGTCCAGCGGCCTTTCCCCAAAACAAAGCTCGCCTCGCACAGCGATCGCGGCAGCGACTCCAGGCCCGACAGCACCGGATTGACCATGAACGGCACGTTGAACAGCACCGACCCGACTACGAGTCCCTCGAAGGTGAATACGAGGCGCAGGTGGAAAACGTGCTGCAGAAAGTGGCCGAGCGGCGCAGAGGGATTGAACAAGAGCAGGAGGTAAAACCCGACGACCACCGGCGGGAGCACGAGCGGCAGGTTGACGAGCACGCGCGCCACGTACCCCGCAGGAGAGCGCGTGAAATACAGCCAGAGCACGAGCGGCAGGGACAGCACGAACAGTATGACCGCCGCTACCGCGGCGAGCTTCAGGGAAAGGATCAGCGGCACGGGATCGAAGCTCACCCGGCCTCCGGAGCGATCATCACTTCGGTGGATTTGACAAGCGCGAACACCTGCGTCCCGGCGGAAAGCCCCAGGTCCCGTGCGCTTTCGGACGTGATGAGCGCGGCAAGTGGTGTTCCGGAAAAGTCAAGATTCACGCGGCAGAGAACGCCGTCGTCCTCAACCGACTTCACGGTGCAGGGCAGCCTATTGCGTATGCTCAATTTTCCCTCGAACGTGCCACGGGCAAGCGCTGTTTCGGACTCCTTGAAACAGAGGGTCACCGGCGTGCCCTGCTCCGGGAGAAACGAAGGCTCCTCGAGCAGGACCGCAGTGACCGTTGCAGGACCGAGATTCACCGTGATCTTTGCGATCGCGCCGCTGGATTCTCGCGAGACAAGCGTTCCGGCGAGGCGGTTCACGGCAGCGAATACCCGTACTGTTTCATAATGTTCCGCGCCTCGTCGCCAAGCAGAAAAGCCACGAATTTCTCCGCAACTTCGGGGTTGTTGTCGGCACCGTACCTGCAGACCACAACGCCCTGGGCAATAACGCTGTAGAGGGTGCTGTCAACATCTGCCCACGTCCCTTTATCCTTGTTCTGCGGAGATAGCACGATCGATTTCGCGGTGAACCCGATGTCTGCCGCACCGGTGACAATATACTGCGCGGCCTGAGCGATATTGTCGCCATAAACGATGCGGGATGAAACACCGTCATAGATGCCGGCATTTTTCATGGCGCGCACCGATTCCCTGCCATAGGGCGCGAGCCTTGGGTCGGCAATGGCGATTTTCTGGATGCCGGCGTCGGCAAGTCCCGCCACCCCTTTTTCGGCCAGCCCGGGTTTGAGCGACCAGAGCACGAGCTTTCCGTAGGCATAGACTTTCGGTTTGTCAACGGCATATTTCCAGACGAAAAGGCTTTCGGGATAGTCCATGTCCGCGGATACGAACACATCGAACGGTGCGCCGTTTTTTATCTGCGAAACGAATTTTCCCGAGGCGCCGTAGACAGACCTGATCTGGGTGCCGGTTTTCTCATACGCGGTTTTAATTTCGTCCATAGCATACTGCATGTTCGCGGCGCAGGCGACCGTGACCTGAGGAAAAACGGTCTTACAGAAAAAGAGCGCTACAAGCACTCCAGTATATGCAAATGATTTTCTCATGGGGTTTCCTCTACTTCTAAAATAGTAAACGGCTTGTAGGGTCCTGAACATTCCGTTTAAAATTGGACCTGGAAATTGATCGCAGCCATATCGCCGCGCATGGTCACATTTCCGTTTGCGTCAGGCGGTGCACTCTCATAGAGGGATTTCGGTCTTCCGCCTTGCTTGATATAATGTGCTGCGATTTTAAATCTGTTCTTATTCAGATACCAGTTCAGCCCGGCATCTAAGATGTGGTCGACACCGTTGGGATAGACCACACTCGCCGCATCGCCGTCAAATTCGGTGTACATGAGCGCCGGTTCGAGAAACTGGCCATTGGGAAGCGGAATGTCGTACCCGCCCCTGATATGGTACACCCGGTCGTTAAAGTTCGCGGCCGGCGCTTTCACTAAACCGCCATGGTAAGAAATGCCGTTGACGCTGCGGGACATAATATCGTATTCACCATCGACATTGAGCCCCATGAAATTTCCCACAAAGTCTCCGCCAAAGCTTCCATTTTTCTGGAACCCGCCGACATACTTTACAGCACCGGAATACGCCTTTGTGGCGGCATTATACTTTACTGCGCTGGTGTCCCAGGTTTCATCCGTTGCACCCTGATAGCTGTAATGACCGCCGAACGTTATTCCCCTGCGCTGCCCGAAAAAATTGATATCGGGAGAAAGACGGTACGATGGCATATCCGCATCAAAAAGGCTTACCGCGAGCCGGCCGACCGCCAGCGGATGCCATTTTCGGGGCCCGCCATCCGTGCCGGCAATCAATCCCTGCGTCGGATCAAATCCTCCAATATTATACGTCACCCCGACAAATTTTGAACCGTAAAATCCGCCGACATTCACGCCGGTCTCACGTCCGCTTGTCCTGCCTGTTAAAAAGGACCGCAGGTACACGCTTGTTAACCCTTTGTCAAGAGAGTTGACCCCTGCGTCGGGAGCGATGTTCTCATGCCCGCTTTGCGGCCGGAAATACCCGAAGGTGAAGTTCGCAAACCTTGGTTCAACCGCGTAGGTCATGTACAGGTCGTA
>DATFYJ010000037.1:0-5521 GCA_035315105.1 Chitinivibrionales bacterium | reverse complement strand
GGGACGTTCATGCGCCTGCCGAGCTTGATGAGCTCGTCGAACGCCACGATCTCCCTGTCGATGCCGTGGTTCTGCAGCTCGAAGTAGAAATTCTCTTTTCCGAAAATGTCAATGTGTTCCTCTGCCAGGGCCTGTGCCTTCTTCACGTCGCCCGCAAGCAGGGCGCGCGGGATGGCGCCCGCCACGCATGCGCTCGTGGCGATGAGCCCGGACGAGTACTTCCTGAGCACTTCAAGGTCGATGCGGGGCTTATAATAGAACCCTTCGAGGTAGCCGATGCTGGAGAGCTGCATGAGGTTTTTGTAGCCCTCGTTGTTGCGCGCAAGGAGAATGAGATGGTGATAGTTTTCATCGCCGGTCTTGTTTTTGTCAAGACGCGACTGCGGCGCGACGTACGCCTCGAAGCCGATGATCGGTTTTATACCCTCGGCAAGGCAGGTGTTGAAGAACTCGACCGCGCCGAACAGGCCGCCATGGTCGGTGATGGCGAGCGCCGGCATGCCGAACTCCTTCGCCTTTGCCACGAGGTTCTTGATCCGTATCGCGCCGTCGAGAAAGCTGTATTCGGTGTGATTGTGCAGGTGGACGAAATTGCTTCGTTTGCTCATGGCGCCCCCACTCCGATTTTCCCGATTTTTGCAACAAGGAACGTCTTCCGGGCTTTTTTCGGCCCGGTCTCGGCCTCAAGCAGCGGCTCCTGCGCCCTGTGCACCGCAACCGGCCGCACCTGGTAGGTTCCGGCCCTCACGCGGGGGCTGCCCAGGTACTCGATGGTGGCATTCTGCCCCATGAGGACCGCGTAGTCGAGCACGTGAAGCATGTCGTTTATGTCAAGTTCCTTGAGCCGCTCCCCGTACTTTCCCGCCCGCACCGGACGTGCATGGGTTCCTCCGACGACCGGTTCGAACGCTACGATCGGCGCCACGCGCCGCGGCTCTTCGGGGAACAGTTCCGGCGGCGCGGCATGGATTTCGGCCACGGTCTCGCCGGGTTCGCGCGGGTCGAATCCCATCGCCGAAAGAATCCTCCGCACCTCGGCTTCGCTTCCGTGGCGTATTGAGAAAATGCTGTCCGGACGGGCCGGTGTCACGAGTTTCTTGAGCGGTTCGTACGACAGTATCTGCCGGGACGCCTTCTCGTCGAACGAAACCACGCAGGCGTGCGAGGTGACGTGCAGCCTGGAGAACTCACGGATCCACTCCCGTGCGGTCTCGACCACGTTCCGCGGGGCTTTCCACGCGGCGAGCCGGTCCGCGAGGCCCTTGCCGTCGACGCCGTCGCTGAGGGAATTGTTGATGATGTCGCGCCGTATTGTGCCTTTGTAAACCCTGTCGAACGACGAAATTTCTCCCACGCGCGTGAACCAGTAGAGCTCCTCGGGGAGAATCTCCTGCGACAGGACCGCGGAGAAATCCGGCAGAAGCGTCACGCGGTTCTCCGGAAGCTCCTTTACAAGAGACGCAACGTCGCGCTTCGGCGCCGACGTGAACGCTATGCCCCCGGACTTTTTGCATGCGTCAAGATACCCGCAGTACCACAGCACGGCCGCGCACGTCCCCGCGTCCTTTTTCGCCGGGGTCGGGAACCCTGCCGTGGAAACCCACGGCCTCCCTGCGCCGTCGAACATCCCGTCCATCACCGGCCGGCTCCAGAGAAGACCGTTGTCAAACGCAAACTCGCAGAAATCGACAAGACGGTCTTCGAGGGGACGCGCGAGCCATTCGTCAACGGCGCGGTGCGGGGCCGTGTACGATTCCTCCGATTCCGCAAGCAGCCCGCGTTCCGTTGCATACGAAAGCAGCAGCGAAATGCAGGCCGCGCGCGGCTCTGCGGGCCAGTCTTCGTCCGCCGGAAGATCGTGGGACGCGTGGAGAAAGGCGCGCAGGCAGGTTGCCGCGGTCTTGGAAAGTTCTCCTTTTTTCGTCTTTTGGAGCTTTCCGAGCAGCGCAAGGGAGACGCACATGATGACGTCGGTGAGACAGTACCACGGCAGCGGCGCCCGGCAGGATAGCGGCGCGGAAACCGCGGCGGCTCCGCCAAGCGTCTCCGCGGCAAGCGCCGCGAGCTTCGGCTCGAACTCGGGAAATCCTACGTAGCGGTACGACGGGGATTCGGTCCCGTTTTTTCCGGCGAACACGAGGAAGGACGACAAGAGCTCATCCGCAAATCCCCGCAGCCCGGGTGCAGGCACGCCCCTGGCGCCCGCAAGATAGACGGCCGCGCACATGAGGCGCGCCTCAGGAGACAGCCTGCCGAATGCCGCATGAAGCGACTGGTCTGCCGCAAACCGGCGCGCCGCATCGTGAATGAGCGATGATGAAAGGATTTTCCGTTTACGGTCGGCGTGGGTAAGAAATTTTTCGAATATCAAGTCTGCCGGAAGCAGGCCGAGGTATTCTTCAAACGAAGGAAGGACCATGATGGTGCCGGGTTCCCTTTGGACCAATATGGGTGAGATGCGATCGGCCGACTGCAAAAATAGTATATACGGCGCGGGTCGTGGCATTCTCGGACGCTTGAACCGCGCCGGTCTCGCGCAGCTTGTGAAAACGGGAAACGGCGCGTATTTTTGATGCAATGAACTTGATTTTCCAAAAGCCCGAAGCCTCCTTCCTCGGCCGCGAATCCTTCGTCCCGGTCGTTGTGTATTCGTTTCTCTGTCATATCGTGCTAATCGCCGGAATGATGCTCGTCACCCGCGCAATATACAGGTCCCATGACTACGAACGGCCCCCGACATTTGAGCTTGTCAAGCTTCAGCAGATCTTTGAGATCCCGCCCGAGCCCAAGCAGGCGGCCGCCCCGAAACTGCACATGGCATCGGCAAAGCCCGTTCCTGTCCGCCCTGCGGTTGCCGAGCCGCAACCCCTGCCTGTCGAAGAAAAGAACCCTGTGCCGAGCGAGCAGAAGACCGAGCCGCCCGCCCAACCGCCATCCGCCGCATCACAGCCTGCTCCGGGCGGCCCGCCCGGACCTCCGACGTCGGCGCCGGTGTCCACCGACAACGTTTACGAAGCGGGAATGGTCGATGAACCGCCGGTCGTTTCGAAGAAAGTGGAGCCTTTCTACCCGGAATTCGTGAAGGATCAGGGCATTTCCGGCATCGTGCGAGCGCAGGTTACCATTGACGAGAAAGGCACTGTTATGGAAATAAAGATCCTCAGCTCGCCGCACGAGCTGCTCACCGATGAGGTGATGAAGGCAGTGAGAAGGTGGCAGTACAAGCCCGGGAAGTTCAAAGGTGTTGCGGTGAAGGTGCGAAACAGGCCGATTGAGATTGAGTTCAGGTTGGACTAAATTTCATTTAAAGTTAATATCAAAAGATCTTGGGCGTTCCCCCGGTTATGTAGAGGCGTAGCGCGCTACGCCTCTACATAACCGGGGTCGGTCTCCCTGCGGGCTCGGCTGTTCGCCTCGTTGCCGGCCGCCCTATGCCTTGCGGCCGGGTCGGCCGGCAATTCGCTCTTGCTCACCCTCCGGTCCACCTAACGCGCGGTAACGGAATTCTATTCTGTCAATTAATTCTCCTCGCGCCAATCTGCAGTTGCAATAAAGAATGACCATCGGATATTCACTATTGGCAGTTGATTTTTCTCCTGCCCTTGTAAATAACCGCTCCCGAAACTTCCGAATGCCCTGTCCTCTGTCCCCTAAGATTGAATTCCATCAAACGATTTTGTGCAGCACCGGTATTCGTGACAGATAATCGATTTCGAAATGAGGGTTTGCCGCTGCTGATTCCTGTGGAACTGTCGAAAACCTCGGAATAGGTCGGTAAAAACCGGACCCCGCAACCGACCAACGAATCAATGCGGGAAAGTGCAATCGAATCCGGGAATATTCCCTTCTGCACAGGATCCTGCGGATAGGCCGGAAGTATCCATACGGTCTTTCCGGCAAAAGATCTGAATAGCGAATCGGTATACACTTTGTAAAATATAAAGAAAGTCCCGCCGAGCATGGAGCTTCCCGTTTCCCCAACTGTGAAGTCGCCGATATGTATCGATGGCGAGAGCGACCACCCGCTGGCAGGGCGCGCATAGAATTTGACAATATATAACGGGTAGTGTTTCAGAACGCTGTCGCATGAAGTATCCGCAAGATGATTCTGCCATTTGATATATGCGCAGTCTCCCGGGTCGGATGTCTGGCATGCAAAAACGTCGAGGGATAAGGATATAGTGTCAGCGGCAAATAAATGAACATGAGGAACAAGCAGAAACAGTCCAAGGGCTATGGAGATTAGGCGCGGCTTCATTGTAGCCATCCTTTGTTGGCTGTCAAGGAGGAACTTAATTCTCACCTATGCCACAAGTCAACAATTATCCATTTCCATACAAATCCGAATCGGACGGGGCACCCATGCGAAAAAAGGATCATTTTTCAAACCACTCCCTTTGATTATTATGGTTCATACGTACTGTATAAACCTATATCCGTGCTGTCAATGCCGGCTTTGATACATGGAGAGCCGGGCTGCAAGTGAAAGTCGGGATTCAAGGAATTGAGGCTGACGAATAAGGGATCGGTAAGAAGAGAGTGAGTGATCTGGGAATCTGCAGGCATAGTTGGATTATTATAGAACAGGCAATGATCAAAGGTTACAATTGTATCGGGCAAGCTAAAGGCCCCTCCATCATAGTGACTTATGCAAGTGTCATTATTAAGGAAAATGCAATTAGTGATCGAAACAGTGTCTTCAGTAAATTCCACATAATTGACTAAAGAGACGTCATTTTGCCAGAAGATGCAATTGGTGATTTTTATTGTCGGTAAATCTATAAACAGCGCCTGTGCGCAATTACTGACGATTAACTTATAATGGATACTTAAGCCTGCTGGATATATTTTATGGTATATGAGACCACACGGAAATCCCTCGCTATTAGAAAAACGTCGTCGACAAGCCATCGCCATGCTGCGCTCAGGCAAAACCTATCGCATGGTTGCGCAACAGTTGAGAGCATCCCTGAGCTCGGTGGTGCGATGGTATCAGGCCTATCGGAAGAAAGGCCGCGAAGGTATTCGGAGTCAAGCCAAATGGGGACGGCCCTCACTATTGACCGATCATCAGAAAGAAAAGCTGAAGCAGACACTGTTGCAAGGAGCTGCGGCAACCGGACACGCCACCGATCTATGGACCTTAAAACGTATCGTACGACTGATAAAGGCCGACTATGGCGTCCAGTATACGCATGTAGGGGTATGGAAGCTGTTACGCCACGATTTTGGCTGGAGCTATCAAAAGCCGCAGCGACGTGCTCTGCAAAGAAACGAAAAGGCCATTGCATCGTGGAAGCGCAGGACATGGCCCACTTTAAAAAAAAGCCCGAAAGCTTAATGCCCATATCGCCTTTCTGGATGAAAGCGGCTTTTTGCTTATACCGAACATCCGCAAAACCTGGGCTCCCGCGGGCTGCACACCGATCCTTCGCCACAGCTACCGGCGTGATAAAGTCTCGGCCATCGGCAGCATCACCGTATCCCCCGGCTGCCGTCGTTTGGGTCTTTATGTCCGTTT
>DATFYJ010000036.1:0-2374 GCA_035315105.1 Chitinivibrionales bacterium | reverse complement strand
ACATGGAGCCCGCCAGCGCGCACGGCGCACAAAAAAAATGCCGTGCCGAGGTGAGGGTGGAGCGTTTTGTGGGCGGCGGTTTTGCGGGTCAGGTGTACAAGGTGCGCGTCGAGAGCCTGGGACCGCAGGGACTGCCCGGTGTGGCCGTGGGCGGCGTGTATGCTTTGAAAATTCTCATACCTCCGTCGGCATTCTCCAAATGGTTCCGCGACACGCTCTATGCGATCGGGTTCCAGGGGTCCTTTCAGCCCCAATGCAATCCGGCTGCCGCCAGAAGCGGCGCCCTATGGCAGAAGTTCATCCGCCGGGCGGCCCGCGTGAGATTCGGCGACGAACGAATGGTCAACGACGTTCACGCGACTTTTGCCGACACAACGCTCGGCAGCATGGGAGAGATGAGCGATTGGATCGCCGGCCGCACCTGGCGGCTGGAGATTGACGAACGCATGGACCTCCTGGGCCGGTGGACGCGGGGCAAAAGGGTTGACGAAGCGAAACTCGGATCGCCGGAGTATCGGGCGAAAATGCGGTTCATGGCCGATTTCGTTGCTCTGCTGCACGACGTCGGCGCCCACGAATTTGCACGGCAGTACGAGTGGAGTACATGGAAGAGCCAGCCCAATTGCCTCAAACGCCTCGAAACCGACAACGAACCGGCCGGCGGGCTTGTCGCGGTCGATTTCAGGTCGGGCCTGGCGCTCCTGCCCTTCCTGCCCATGAGCCCCGGCGACGTGAAGCTGATTTTTGAAGGGCTTGCCCGGGGAAGCATTGTCCAGTTTGACCGCGGCGATGTGAAGAAGCTTGAAGCGTTCGTGGCGTCGCACCGGGAACAGTTTGCGGACATGGACGCTATGCTTGACGAACTCAAGGCCGCGGAGGCGATCTACCGCGACTCGATTTTGGATATCACGCACAACCACATCCGGGTTCTCGGGAGCCGCCGCCTCTGGAGAACGATGCTTGACAGCGCAGTAACCGGATGGAGCATCCGGGGCGTGGTCGATGCCGCAGGCGAGCAGGCCCTTCGAACGAATGCCCTCAAAACCGTGCTCTTCTCGTGTGCCGGCTGTGTTCCGGTTGCGGGAAAAATTGTCCGCCGCCTGTGGGCCCACCAGGGGTGGCGGCGTCACTACCGGCGGCTTGTGACAAGCGGGAACTACCTTGGGAGCGCGGTCAGGGGGAAGATGATGGAAAAGGCGGTCGCATGGCACAGGGCGGGCTGTATTGACGAACGCGAAGCCCGGGCCGTCGCGTCGTCCTTGAGCCGTTTCATCCTTCACCTCTGCCTTTCGCTCCTGCCCGCCGGTTTTCACAAATTTCTGACCGATTGGGAATTCGCCAGGGATCGCATCGACTACATTTTTATCCGCCCGTTCAGGCTTTTCTTTGTCAGCGCCGCGCGCGAGCGATGGCTTCTTGACATGGTGGCTGAGGGCCGCGAGAAGCGGCAGATCAGCGACAGCGATGCCGGGACGATCGCTTCGCAGGTGCATGAGCCTTTCATCCAGAAGTACCTCAAGAGCCTTGCCGTCCATGTCTGTCTGGCGCCGACCACCCATGTCGTGGCGATCGCGCTTGCCATCTGGTACGTCGTGGCGCACCCCGGCATGCCCCGGGCGCAGGCCTGGGCGGTGGGCGCGGGCATCGTCGCGCTGTTCCAGGTGATCCCCATTTCCCCCGGATCGATCGCGCGGGGCATCTACGTGCTGTATCTTGTCATCAGGGAACGCAGCGTCAAGGACTACAACATCGCGCTCGTGCTGGCCTTTTTCAAGTATGTCGGGTACCTGGCATTTCCCATTCAAATGACCTACCGCTATCCGGTTCTTGCCCGGTTCATGGCCATGGAGTGGGCCACGGGCGCGGTGCACATCGTGCCGGTGTTCGGCGAGAGCGGCGCGCTCTTGGAGCACGGGGTGTTCGGTTTTTTCTACAACTGGCCGTTGACAATTCGAAGCAGGATTGGCCGCCGCGACCGTCGGCGCGCAGAGAAGCCCGCCCGCCGCTGGCATATCGGCGCATGGGCGATCGTCGGCGCGGCGGTGATGGGTGCAGTCGAGTATCTCTTTCTGAACAATACCCAGGCGCTGCCCAGGCTTAAGGACATGGCATTGTCGATGGTCGTTGTGCCGTTTCTCATGGGTGCGGCCGTCACGCTGGGGTGCGGCGGCGCAGCGCTTCAGAAGCGCATTGTGTCGGCGGCACTTTCGGGTTCACTTATGGGAATTCTCGCGACTGGGGCTTCCGTCTTCCTGGGTACGGTGCAGACAGGGGCCATGCACCTGCTTGCCGGTTTTGTGTGGCGCGTATTTCTTTTCGCCCTTTTTGCCGCGATCGGCGCCATGTTGACAGAAGTATTCTTTACGGATACAGA
>DATFYJ010000035.1:0-2031 GCA_035315105.1 Chitinivibrionales bacterium | reverse complement strand
TTCCAGTAAATGTCGATATCGTGCACGGTGGTCGGGCCCGAGCGCCATTCCGCCGGGAAAATGTCCGAAGTTTCCGCGGATTGCACAGGGTTGCCAATGTTGTCGTAGATAAAGAGTCTCACCTTCACCGGCGCGGTCGGGTCGGTGGGCGGCATGAGCTTGAACGTCATGACGGTGCCCGCCTGATCCTGGCGCACCCAGGTGCGCGCGAACGGGTTGTGGCTGCAATTCAGAACACCTGCGGCCTCCTCGTGCAGGGTGGGCACGGAGGGGTTCGGCACGATCACAAGGACCTGGGGCTGCGATGTCTCGACCTTCACGGGAGCGCGCCGGTTGCCGGGCACGGGAAGGTTGTTCCATTGCGTAGCGTCGGCGACCCCCGGGGTGTCGGCGCGCAGGCTCAGAAGGTTTCTGTCGTTGAGGTCGTTGCCGTTTGTCATGTAGAACTGGATGGTGCTTGCGTCGACGATCTTGAAGAGATACGGTATGCCGCTCAGCATCCCGTCGACGAGGACCGTGTCGCCGTTGCCGGTGATGACCCACGCGTTGAAGATTTTCGAGGGAGCCAGCGATAGCGAGAGCGCGTTGCCGCCGGCGGTATGGACGGGCTCGGAAAATTCCACGGTGACAAGGTCCTGCCTCCTGTCGCCGATCGCTGCGATCGACTTGACAACGCTCCACACGACCGGTCCCGCGCCGTCTGCGCAGGTCATGCTGTCGATATCGTTCACGTTGGGGACGCCGTGCACGGACACCATTGGCCGCCATGCGGTCTGCGGTTCGGCGGTGATCTGCTCGGCGAGATAGGCGATAAACACCGAATCGGAATCGGCGTGCATCCCGCGAATGCTGTCGACCGGGAACGCGATGCCGGAAAAGGAAACCGTCATGCCGGCTGCTGCGGGGAAAGTCACCTTGGCGCTGAAGACCAGCACTATTTCGTCGAGATAGCCGTTGCCCGATGCGTCGCGCGTGGACGCGGACACAAGCTTCGGGGAAGGTCCGAGTATTCTCACGTACACGCTGTCCCGGTGGATGCCGCCGACGGTGTCTTTGGCCGTTGCCGAGATAAAACCCTGCTCGCCCGAGCTGGCATTCGCCGCGTCGTAGTAGATGCGGGAGACGTTCACGTTGTTCGTAATTGCATGCAGCGATCCGGTCGCTGTCCATGTTCCGTTCTCGGGCCCTATCTTGTTTCCATAGGCGTCGAATCCGACGCACACGATCACTTTGGAACCGGAAGGAGCGTGCAGCGTAATGGTGTCGCCGATGTCGTTGCCGACGTTGTCCTGGAGGGCGACCGTGTGCAGCGCTCCGGGCAGAAGGTTGAAGGTCTCGGTCGCGGAGGTGAGTCCCGCAGCGTTCACGAACAGCTGCTGCACGCTGTCCTGGGTGTACGGCGCGTTGTAGAGAACGATTTTCACGGTGTCAAGACCGTTGTTAAAGCACTCGGCGGTCGGCACAAGGCGGGACGGGAAGCGGTTGAGCGTATCGGTGGTTCCGTCCACCATAATAACGGGTGCTGCTTGGCCGCTGTTGCTTCCGATAAGGGTCTGGTACACCGCAGGACCGCGTGCCGAGTCTGTTGACAGGCAGTACTGTCCGCCAATGAGGCCGGTTCGGTTCATTATTCTCACAACGGCCACAAGCGTGTCTCCCGCGATCCGCTCTTCCGGCGGCGTGAGCAGTTCGAACCGCAGGCTCGTGGGAGGGCCGTTGACAAACACCGCACGCACGGTGTCGGGGACGGTCGTGGAATCGTTTCCGAGACTGACCCAAATAATTCCCTTCCCGGCCGCAGCGGGGTAGAACGTCCAGGTACTTGCCATTTCCGGTGCTGCGGGCGTCATGGTGATCGTGCCTGATGTTTTCCACTGGGCAACGGTGTATTCCCATGTGCCTGCGTCCGACCTGAGGCCCATCACGCGCAGCGTTGTATCGTCATTGGTGGTCATAAACAGCGAGTCGATGTCGGTCGAGTCGCGGGAAACGATACGCAGCCTGGTGTAATAGTAATTGACAAGAATGACA
>DATFYJ010000034.1:0-2283 GCA_035315105.1 Chitinivibrionales bacterium | reverse complement strand
CGGTAAAATAGAAGGGAACGTCCATGCCCGCCGTACGGGACAGATCAATAAGTTTGTTTTTGTCAATGTCGAGGCCCCACAGTTCCAGGAGAAGCAGGAACATGACAGCGGCATCGGCGCTGCCGCCGGCCAGCCCGCCCTGCACGGGAATGCGCTTCTCGATGGTGACCGTGACGTTCCGCGAAATGCTGAATTCGTTCTTGAGAATGTCCGCGACCTTCCAGCAGATGTTTGAGCCGTCGAGCGGCACGAGTGGGTTGTCGCAGACAATATGTATCTGCGGCGAGTCTTTCACGGTGAGGGTGTCGTGAAGACTTATGGCGTGCTTTATTGCCGAAAGCTCGTGAAAGCCTGCAAAGGGACCGGAACGGACTTTTCCGATGATGTCAAGCGCAAGCGTAATGCGGGTGTGACAGCGGGCCGAAACGCTCTTCATGGCAACCAAAATATATCACTGCGCGTCCCGGTTACCGTGCCTGACGAAACCGGCGACCTGATCGGCCACCGACTGCGGGTCGAGCTTTATGGTTTCAAGAAGACGGGCGCTGGCGCCGTGTTCGAGGAAGCAGTCCGGATAGCCCAGCCTCAGGATACGGGCGGCGGGGACCCCCGCGGCTGCGGCGAATTCCAGCACCGCCGAACCGAACCCGGCCGCAATCGTGTTGCTTTCCAGCGTGACCACCTGCGCATGCTCGGCGAAAAGCCGCGTGTAGAATTCCGCGGAAAGCGGCTTCACGAAGCGCGCGTTCACCAGCGTGGGGCAAAGACCTTGCTTTTCGAGAATTGTACGGACAACGCGGCCGGTCGAAAGCGTTTCGCCCGCGCACACGAGTGCGCATCCGGCCCCGCGTTCGACAACCTCGGGTTCGGGGATCGAAAGAACAGTGACGTCATTGGAAACGTCGTCGGGCACGCAGCCGCGCGGGTAGCGGATGAACACCGGTCCCTTGGAATAGGCCATGGCCGTGTGCAGCATGCGGCGCAGCTCGGTGCCGTTTGCAGGCGCCATGATGAGCGCGCCGGGAACGCTCCGGAGGAAGGAAAGGTCGAGCGTGCCATGATGGGTGGGGCCATCCTCTCCCACGAGGCCCGCACGGTCGATGCAGAACGTCACATTGAGGCCGTCGAGCGCCACATCGTGGATCACCTGGTCAAAGGCGCGCTGAAGAAACGTTGAGTACACGGCCACCACCGGCTTGAGTCCCGAAAGGGCAAGGCCAGCGGCAAACGTCACCGCATGACCTTCCGCGATGCCCACGTCGAAGAACCGCGCGGGAAACGCTTCGGAGAATTGCGTGAGCCCGGTGCCGTCGGGCATGGCCGCGGTGATCGCCACGACGTCGCTGCGCGCGGCGCCGATTTCGACCATGGTTTTTCCGAACACGTCGCTGAACGACGGTTTTCCCCCGGAACAGCACACCGGGTCGCCGGTGTCGATTGAAAACCTGGAGACCCCGTGATACTTGGTGGCGTTGTCCTCCGCGAAACGGTAGCCCTTGCCCTTGGTGGTGAGGGCGTGCACCAGCACCGGGCCTTCAGTGTGGTCTTTGACAAAGCGGAATATCTCAACAAGCTCGGCGGTGTTGTGGCCGTCCACCGGCCCGAAGTAACGGATGCCCATGTCCTCGAACAGTTTGCCCGGAATCACCACGTGCTTTACCGTTTCGTCAATATTGTGAAGCAGCGTGCGGATCCGGCTGCCGAACCCGGCGAGGCGTCCGGTGAGCTCCCACACCTCGTCCTTGAGCTTCTTGTACCGTTTGTCGGTGATTACCCTCGTAAGGTACCGCGACAGCGCGCCCACGTTTCTGGAGATCGACATCTTGTTGTCGTTCACCACGATGATCATGTTCGTTGACAGCGAGCCCAGGTTGTTGAGACCCTCAAAGGAAAGGCCGCCGGAAAGCGAGCCGTCACCGATGATCGCGACAACCGCGTGGTTCTCCTTTTTCAAGTCACGGCCTATGGCAAGGCCCAAAGCGGCGGAAATCGAGGTTGACGCATGACCAACGCTCACCGCGTCGTACTCACTTTCGGTTGTCCTGGGAAATCCGCTGATGCCGCCGAATTGCCTGAGGTTTTTAAACTGGTCTCTCCTGCCGGTGAGAATTTTGTGCGCATAGGCCTGGTGCCCCACGTCCCATACCAGTTTGTCGGTGGGCGTGTCGAAGCAGTAGTGGAGCGCAACGGCCAGTTCCACCGCGCCGAGGCTTGATGCGAGGTGGCCGCCGCTCTGGCTCACGTGCTCGAGCATGAAGCCGCGTATCTCTTCGGCCACCGCAG
>DATFYJ010000033.1:0-4277 GCA_035315105.1 Chitinivibrionales bacterium | reverse complement strand
TGGAAACGCTGCGACATGGCCATCGCCCAGCTCGGCGAAAACGCAGGCGTGCTCGGCGCGGCAGGGCTGGTGTTCGAAGACTTCACCGATCAGATTATCGCCGACGCCTCCGCGACCGCCTAGGGCCCAGCCCGCACGCCGGCGCCGTTGCGCCCGGAGCAGCCGTCATGGCCGATACCGCCGCCAGAATTGCCAAACTCGTCAATAAAATCCGCGAACTTGACGCCGCGTACTACGGTCGCGGCGAGTCCCTTGTCTCAGACCGTGAATACGACAGTCTCTACGCCGAGCTTGTACGGCTCGAAGAGCAGCACCCCCGGCTGGTGGCCCTCGATTCCCCCACGCAGCGCGTTGCAAGCGACCTCACCGCGGGGTTCGCAAAGGTAAAGCACGCGGTCCCCATGATGAGCATCGACAACACCTATTCCGAAGCAGAGGTGCGGGAGTGGGTCGAGCGGGTGCGCAAGCTCCTCGGCAACGAAAAGCCCCTGTTTGTGGGCGAGCTCAAGGTGGACGGCGTCGCCTCCGCGCTTGTCTACGAGAAGGGGCGGCTTGTTGCCGGCGTCACGCGCGGCGACGGCGTGACCGGCGACGACGTCACCGCCAACGCGCGGACCATCCGGTCGGTCCCGCTTTCGGTTCCGACAAAGGAAAGGCTGGAGGTCCGCGGCGAAATCTACCTGTCGTTCAAGAGCTTCCGGAAACTCAACGATTCCCTTGTGGAAAGCGGCCAGAAACCCATGCAGAACCCGCGCAACACCGCATCGGGGACGCTCAAGCTGCTTGATCCGAAGGAAGTGTCGCGCCGCGGCCTCAGCTTTGCCGCGTATTTTCTGCTGTCGTCCGCGCACGGACAAAGCCATCGGGAAAACCTCGCGTTCATGGAAAAACTCGGTTTCCCGGCGGTGATCCACTCGGCCGCGCTCGCAACGGCGGACGACGTTCTGGCATTTATCAAGGAATGGGAATCCCGGCGGCACACGCTCGATTTTCCCGCAGACGGGGTTGTGGTCAAAGTGGACAGCATCCGCCAGCAGGAGAAGCTGGGTGCCACGGCGAAAAGCCCGCGCTGGGTGATTGCCTACAAATACCAGCCCGAGACGGCCGTGACACGCGTGCTGGCCATTGAGCCCAATGTGGGCCGCACCGGCGTGGTCACACCGGTCGCGAAGCTCGAGCCCGTGCTTTTGGCCGGGACCACCATCCGCAACGCAACGCTCCACAACTACGACGAGGTGAAACGGCTTGACGTGCGCGTATCCGACGCCGTTGCCATCGAGAAGGGCGGGGAGATAATCCCCAAGATAACCGCGGTGCTCGCTGAGAACCGGCCGCAGGGAAGCAGGCCGTTTTCTCCTCCTGTAACGTGCCCGTCGTGCGGGGCTGCGCTCGTGCGGCTCAACGAGGAAGTGGCGCTCCGGTGCGTCAACAACTCCTGCCCGGCCCAGGTGTTCGCCTCGATCACGCACTTTGTCTCCCGCGCCGCCATGAACGTAGAGGGGATAGGGCCGTCGCTCGTGTCGAAGTTGCTCGACGCCGGGCTCATTCGGAACGTGGCGGACCTCTTTACGCTTGAGAAGGAGCGGCTTGTGGCACTCGAAGGCATGGGGGAGAAATCGGCAGACAACATCGTGTCGGCGCTGGAGGCGGCAAAGAAAAGCACGCTCGACAGGCTCATCCACGGCATCGGCATACGCATGGTGGGAGCCCAGACCGCGCGCATCATTGCCCGTGAGGTGGACGACATTGCCGATCTGTTCGACATGGCCGAAGACAAGCTTACGGACTTGCCGAACATCGGGCCGCAGGTGGCGCAGAGCGTGCGCAGCTTCTTTGACCGCAGGGAAAACCGCGACCTGGTAAAGCGCCTGCGCTCGCTCGGGGTCAACTGCGGCGGCATGGGAAAACCCGCCGCAATTTCCGTGTTTTCCGGAAAAACGTTTGTGCTCACCGGCGGGCTTGTGCGCTACACGCGCGAGCAGGCCGCTGCGCTCATCGAGGAGCGCGGCGGCCGCGTGTCCGGCAGCGTGAGCAAAAAGACAAGCTACGTGGTGGCGGGCGAGGATCCCGGCTCCAAGTTCGACAGGGCGCGGGAACTCGGCGTTACTGTGCTTTCCGAAGAGGAATTCGTAAAAATGCTGGAGAAAAAATAAAAATCACAAAAGAGTTGAAAGTGGAAAGTTGAATGTTGAAAGTAAATTCGGAAGGTCGGAATTTCAAATAGATGACCGTAGAAATAATCAACACACAATACTTTCGGCTTTCTACATGAAACTTGCAACTTCAAACTCGTTTTCTGCGTCCCGCCATGACTGACATACTCCTTTACTGCCGACCCGGCTTCGAGGGTGAATGCAGCCTTGAATTTTCGCAATTGTCAAAAAGGTTCGGTCCGGGGGAAACAGTTCACGCCGTGCCCGGCAGCGGGTATGCGGTGTTCCGCTTCGCGGACCAGCGCGCCGCGCTCGCGTGCGCAAGGGGCCTGCCGTTCGCATCCGTCACTTTTGCCCGCCAATTGATCGCCGCGTTCGGCGAAGTCGGCCCGCTTGAGCCGGGAAACCGCGTGGCGCCCGTCGCCGACGCGGTTGCAAAGTCCGGGCACACGTTCTCCGGCTTTTTCCTTGAGACCGCCGACACCAACGAGGCAAAGCAGCTGAGCCCCCTGTGCAGGAAGCTTGAGGTCCCCTTTGAAAAGGCGCTCAGGGGAAAAGGACTTTTGGCAGATAAAAAGGATGACGAAACATCGGTTCGCCTCCACGTCTTCTTTACGTCAACAGACAGCGCTATTCCGGGAATGTCATTTATCAATAACTCTTCACCCTGGCCGATGGGAATCCCCAGGCTCAGGTTTCCGGCGGGCGCGCCCAGCCGTTCCGCGCTCAAACTCGAGGGGGCGTGGAACGTTTTCATGACCGATGACCAGAAGTCCCGCATGCTCAAACCGGGCCTTTCGGCTGTGGACCTCGGCGCAAGCCCGGGCGGATGGTCGTGGCAGCTGGCTGGCCGCGGATTGAAAGTCACGGCAGTCGACAACGGACGTCTCGAAGAAAAACTTCTGCGTTCCGGTCTCGTGCGCCATGTGAAGGCCGACGCGTTCACGTTTGCGCCGAAAGAACCTGCATACTGGATGGTGTGCGACGTTGTTGAGCAGCCGTCCCGCATTGCAAAGCTCGCAGCGGATTGGATTGTCCGCCAATGGTGCCGTGTCACGGTTTTCAACCTCAAGCTGCCGATGAAGAAACGGTACGAGGAAGTGGTGCGATGCGGGGAAATCATCCGGGCTGAGCTGAGCCGCCACGGCGTGCGCCATGAACTATCCATCAAACACCTTTACCACGACCGCGAAGAAGTGACTGCGTGGCTTTGTAGGCTGTGAGAACCGGATTTTGTTGATGATAAATAAATATGGAGACATTCAGCGTTTTTTTTATTAAATTATAAGGGGCTGACAATTTTCGTTAAGCAATTCCTAAGCAATAGCAAATGTGTAGTGCATCGGAAAGGGTTTGAAAGGAGGGGGTTAATCGTTTATTCTGTTTTCGAAAAACGTATTATTACATTATAAATATTAATCGGGAGGAGTGATTCATGAAAAGACTTCATTACATTTGCGCGGCCGTTGCATTGACGGCCCCGTTGCTCGCGGGCGCGGCGCAGTGGACAATAGACAGCGACGCGTTTGATTTCCCGACCGGGGTGCGGCCTTTTAAACAGGCGGTCGTGTCCCGCGCAACTCTCACGTGCAAGCCCGGCATCAACAAGGGGATCGTGACGTTCCAGTACAGCCTTCCCATCGGCACCAAAAACGCAAAACTCTCCATTTACAGCCTGTCCGGCGCGCGGATCGAGTCCATCGATCTTTCGCCGACCGGCACGTCGGTGATGTGGAACATATCCAAGCGTAGGATTGCCGCAGGGGTCTATCTCGCGGCGATGCGCTACGGCACGTTCGAAAACAAAATCCAGATATCCATTGTCAAGTAAGGGGGCTGTACCATGAATTTGAATAAGCTTATCGGATTTATCTGCGCGGTGGCGTTTACCGCGCTCGCGGGTTTCAACACCATTACCGTCCCTCCGGCCATGGTTCATTGGCAGGACGTGGGGACCAACACGGGTTCCGGAAAGATTGAATATACGGTCACGGCCGGCGACACAGATTCCGTTTTCGTCACGCTCACCATCACGGCCCAGGACGGCACCCCTCTCCCATTGAGCGAAACGGCGGGCGATACGGGCAAGATCCGCATTGTCAATCCGCTTGTGGCGGAGAAACA
>DATFYJ010000032.1:0-7454 GCA_035315105.1 Chitinivibrionales bacterium | reverse complement strand
GTTCTCCGACCCCATTGCCGACGGCCCCATCAATCAGCGCGCCGCGATACGGTCCATCCGTGCCGGCTTGACGCACGCGTCTTTCTTCAAGCTCATCAGCAACATCCGTGCATATTCAGATTGTTCTATCGGAATTTTACTTTATGCAAATTCGGCCCGACACCTTGGCTACGATACATTCTTCAAACGCGCGGCCGAAGCAGGCATAGACAGCCTTCTTGTCGCCGACATGCCGCCCGAGGAATCGGCTGAAATTTCCGCCGCAATGCGAAAGCACGGCTTGCAAACCGTATACATTGTTTCGGAGCTCACGCCCAAGGAGCGCATGCAGTACATCTGCAGGCACGTCACCGGTTTCGTGTATGTTGTTTCGCGGCTTGGGACGACAGGTGTACAGAAAAAACTTAATATGACGGTTGATTCCACACTTGCAAACCTCCGCAAGGTGACGGATAAACCTTTGTGCGTCGGGTTCGGCATCTCCACTCCGGAACATGTTCGTCACATGAAGGCGGCCGGAGCGGACGGTGCGATTGTGGGAAGCGCATTAGTCAAGATTGTTGAGGAGAATCTGAAGGATAAGGGAAGAATGATAAGGTTGATGACGAAGAGTGTTGAGGGGTTTAAGAAGGCTACTCGGTAAATAAAAGTCAAGCCTACAAATCAAGTGCAAATAGTAATGCCCGCCGCACAGAATTCATTTTCTCACGGGAAATGGTAGCAATAAGCGAACCAACCCTGCCTCTTGAAACTGTCTGTATATGATCGCAGTTCACAGCACAGGTCGTCAGCATGCCATCGTTTTGATCCAGCACCACCTCGCTCGGAATATCGCGGACCGTGGACGTGATCGGAGCGATTGTCACTTCTCCGAGGTATTCGATGATGGAGCTCCGCGTTAAAATCAGAACCGGTCTTTTCTTGTCGCGGGCGTTGAATTTGTACCACCGAATTTCGCCCCTTGTCATTTGTCACCCCACTCCTGCGCGTCCTCCCAAACGCTGAATTCCTTTTCCGCAACCGGGCGTGCGGCATAGCCGGCCCTGTGCTTCTGCTCAAGCCTCGAAATGCTAATGCGATGCAATGCATCTCGCAGTGCCCTGCGTGCGAAAGCTGAACGCGAAGTGTGCAGCTTCTTTACCGCCGTGTCAACTGCCGTGACGAGATCATCGTCAAAGGTCATCTGGATCGTTTTCATGGGAACACCCTATTGTAATGTGGATTGTTATAGCTATAATACTACACAGCAATGGGGAGGGGCAAGGGAAAAGAGTTGAAAGTTGAATGCGAGGGTTGGTTAGTATGAGAACACGTTTTAGTGTGCCACGACCGTCACTTCGGCAAGCTCAGTGCAGGCCTTGGGTTTTTTACACCCTAGGACAGGGCAAAAAACCAGGGGCTTCTACAACAAAAAGACAAAAAGTCTTCCATCTTTTACTGATATTCCTCTTAAAATCTTTATTCCCCAATTACTACCATCAAATTGTTTCACGCAATAGGACTGCAAAAACACCTTGAGGAATTCATTTGCAATTTCTCTCACGCCGTCCACTTTGTCTTTGGGCACCAAATCAAGATTGATATTGTCTATTTTGTATATTGTTGAGGTAAATCCCCTTTGATTCCGGGCTGTAATAGGGGACGCCGGAGGCATCAACGAATACCTTGTAGCTGAGGGCACTTGTCAAGAAGGAAATTGATATCTTGGCTTTCGCAAAGAGTCTGTCGCTGTTTTCGTTTAAGAGAATTTCAGGTGCATTTGTTAATTCTGCGGTAAAGACTTGAAGCCATTGTTTTCTTATCGGTTTATATAGTGCATTGGCCTCACTTTGTAAGAACTGTTGCGAAAATGAGAGGCCCAGACCGTCGTCTGTCCAACAAATCTGAATACCGGCAAGAACCTCCTTGGGAGGAACACACTTAAGAGTTGCGAACTTTTCTCCGCCTACTGATACGGAATTGTTCGCGGCGATACGATATCCTTCTGCCCAACCGATTTCCTTTACGGTTTTAGGTAGCGAAACGAATGAAGATTTCTTCCCGAGAGCTGAGAACCAGAGGTTCAAGGTGTCGGATGGTGAATTGTTTCTTATTTGCGCAACATACGAGGCATCCAAAGATGCAACTCTAAAGGTGATGATGACTGGCGGGTTACTGTCCGCTCTAAATACTCTGCCATTTGCGTATTTCCAAACTTCGCATGGAATATATGCCACTTGTCCTTGAACTGAATTTATTTGGTCAATTATCATTCTACTGTTTTCGTGATCGGCCACTGCGCTAACACCACATCCCTGTACTGAGTCTCTTAGAAATTCAGTGTTCCCGGTTTGGGTAATGCCAAGAAAATGGAAATTCCCGATATCGTTGCAAGCTTGACCCACACCTGATTCTTGAAGAATTATAATCTCCTCAAACGGGCTTGTGTTTTTGTCCCATTTTCCTATGATACTGGGGCGGCCAAAGGGAAAGGGGTTGGTGATTGCATTGTTGTTGAAAAGCAATTCGTTCGTGCCGGATTCGGTTTTCTTTGCGTACCTCAATGCGCCAAAGGAAGAGTTAAGAATAGTATCGCTAGCACGTTCTTGCGAAAAAACAATAAATGTGAAACCAAGGGCAAACAGCGATTCCTTGAACATTTTATTTCCTCCTTCAAATAGCGCCAGGCTGCCCCGCGTGACCTAGAACGATCAATCGTGTGCCACTGCTGTCTCGGCAGTGTTCTTGGCAGGTAATCACATATTCATGATCCCGACGAATAGCAACCTTCTTCCCTATATCCCCGGTTTCTGGAACCTCCGCTCCCCTTCTTCGATTTCCTCAACGAGCTTCTCAAATGTCAATTTGTCGGTCGGCGACGCGGGCCGCTGCCGCACGCCGGCGATGATGCCCGCCACGTAGTTCTTGGCGAAGTCGTCGGGCGTGGTGGGGATGCAGCGGTTTTCGTCCTCGATGACGTCGAGCACGTCACGCAGGGGAACGGAAGCAAAATCGCGGGTGGGCACATAGGCGTCCTTGCCGCTGCTGTTGCCGCCTATCGAGTGGAGAAACCCCCACCGCTTCAGGGAGTTTACAATGCCCAGCGCCTGCGTCTCGGTCATCTCGTACTTCTTCATGAAGTGGGACAGCGTGGGCGGATTCTTATGCGCGAGAAAAGCGGCCACGGCGTCGATCATCACGCGGAGGCTCATATAGGTCTTGTAGTCGCTGATCCTTCGTTCCCACCGTTTCTTGGCGCGGAGCAGCGGTCTGAAGTTCTGCGCGACAAACGCGACTTCTGCGCCGAACAAAACAAAGCACGAGGCAAGAAACAGCGAGATGAGAAAGAAGAGAAAGATCCCGAACGCGCCGTAGATGGTGAGCGTCTGCGCGTTAAAGCTCACATACAGGGAAAAGCAGTAGCGCTCGAGTTCGAACAGCAGGCCCGACACTATGCCGCCCAGGGCGGCCTGCCTGAACCTTACCTTGGTGTTGGGAACCACCCAGACAAAAACCGTGAATGCCAGCACGATGAGCACGAACGAGAGCACGTCAAGGGAGTAAATGTATACCGTCTTGATGTCGGGCATGATGTTGCGACGCACCTGGAACGAAGCGAAGAACAAAACAGGGCTGTAGACCATCACCATAGTGAACGTGCGGAGCCGCACGAAGAACGAGCGCGACCGCGGCACCTTCCAGATGATGTTGAGCGCCTCTTCCACGGTGCCGAACAGGCTCAGCGTGACGATGATGAGCACGCCGATGCCCCACCCCTTCACCTTTTGCGCGTTAGTGAAGAAGGTGCTCAGGTGCGCAAGCACGGTCTGGGGCGCAAACGGGAGGAAAAACGCCAGCACCTTCTCCATTTGCGGCAGCGGCACGTCCATGACTTTGGTCATCACCAGCGAAATGCACACCAGAAGCGGTATGAGGGTGAGCAGCAGGGCGAACGCTAGCGCCGAGGCGCGCGTGATGCAGTGGTTCTGGAGGTATTCATCGAACACAATCCGCACGAACGTGGCAAATTTGAGAACCGGGTACGAAATCCTGCGCCGGTTGATGCGCAGCGATTCCAGCGCCGCTTTCGGGTTGGTTTGGTATTCCCGCCAGAACTTGAGCGACAGGAGCAGCATTGGTGACGATCCCTCCGACTGACTATCTGTTGTTGCCAGCGCGCCACGCCACGAAGCAACGCTGCAGCGCTGTGGCAAATCCGAGCACGGCAATAATACCGAGCCCCCACATCATTACCGCGGGACCCAAAAGGAGGCATGCAATGATGATGACAATGCGTTCGGGCCGCTGAAGGATTCCCTCCTTGCACGCGATGCCCGCGCCCTCACAGCGCGCCCTCACATAGCTTACCATCTGCGAGCCCGCATGGGCAAGAAAAGCAAGATAAATTCCCGCTCCGCCGTGCGTCGGGTTGGCTGCGTAGTAAAGCAGCAACCCGAAAAACCACGCCGTCTCGGTGACCCTGTCGGCTACGGAATCGAGCACCGCGCCGAAACGCGTCTGCTTGCCCGTTTCACGCGACACAAGCCCGTCGAGCCCGTCCATGCATGACCCGCAGAACACCAGAAGCGCGGCAAGAGGCCAATGCCCCACGGCGCAGAAATACGCGGCCGCCCCGGACAGCGCAACCCCGGAAACAGTGATTGCATTGGGATGAATGCCGGCCTTTGCGAGGATCTTCGCGACAGGTGACAAAACGGAATTGTAGAAAGGTTTGAGGCCTTCGATCATGATTTCTTTTCCGGAGTTTCTTGCATGATCAAAACGCGGGATTCCTCCCGTTAAAAAAATACGCCCCGCCGCGATTGCAATAAAGATAAGACTCCATTGCTCACTTCTTCCCTGCGCTCAGGCCCAAATCGGTGCCTATGACCAATGAGAAAAAATCGGCAATAGTCTTCTGCCCGGCGCCAGGCCGGACCTTTGTAGAAGGCCCCTCGTCAAGGAGGCCGCTCCGGTGAGCTTCCGCCATAGGAAGAAAGCTGCAGAGTAAAAAAGTGACAAAGGGCAAACGACATAAGGAAGGTGCGCAGCACCATTACCAAACCCTCAAGGAACATTGTGACAAAGAGACAAAGAAAGAAAAGTGCCCGGAACCATTGCTCTCCTTGGGTGCCCCCACACAGGTACTTGATTCTTGCAACACCTCCTTCTTGGGGCCACCCAGGAGGGGGTGACGGAGGACCGCAGGGCCGCAGGCAGGGGGATACCTCCCCCACAAGCTATATTAATTATTGTACGAATATTAACAAGCCCCAACCGATTTCCTTGAATAACAAAACGAGAATAATCTATATTAGTCACCTGCAAAAAGGTTCAAACGCGAAGTTATCAGGAGGCTTCTATGTCAAAGACATGCGAGGTGTGCGGAAAACATCCGGTGTCCGGTTCAACCGTGTCGCACGCGCACAACGTGAGCAAGAGAATATTTTTTCCCAACCTTCGCACCATAAGGACAAAGGTGAACGGCACGTCTCGCCGCATGAAAGTGTGCATGAAATGCCTCAAGGCAATGGCAAAAACATAGGACCCCGAATAGCGCGAAAAGAAAAAGCCCCGGTTCAACAGACCGGGGCTTTTTTCGTCCATTGCCGCAGGACTTCAGTTACCCGTCTTCAGAACCGGCAGCGCTCCGGTGGTTCCTACTTTCCCGCCGGCAGGCACCACAAAGTAAAGACCGGCCGGAAGGCTTGACCTGCCGAATGTTGCGCGGTCGAAAATCCCGATCTTCCTTCCCCTCACGTCGTACACCGCGCTCCCCCTGCCGAAAACCGGCACAGCGGATCTAAGTCCCGGCGCGGGAATCCGTGATATCACCGGAAGGGCGGCGCAACTCGCGCCGGTGCTGTCGCCGCCCGCCACAAAGTAACTGCATGCCATCGCCGTCTGCTTGCTTGCATAGAGCCCGAACCCGTCCACGCGGAAATCCGAGGGGATCGGCACGGTGTCCTGGATCGCGCCGTTCACCAGGAACACCCACTGCTTTGCAAACTGAAGGACCTCAATGGTGTCGGTCCCGAGCGCGCCGTAAATCCCGGCCCCGATATGCAGACTCACCGTGGAGCTGTCGGGATTTACCACGGAATAGCGCCGCAGCGAGTCCACAAGAAACGCAAACGGCGTCACCCTGTTCGAATCGCTTTCCACAAAAGCAACGCCGTACGCCCCGGCGCCGCTCTTGTGGGACACCACGGCCTTGACGGACCCCTTGGGATTAATCCCGTCGGTGTAGATGGTGCTCGAATAGACCGCGTCGGTGTTGTTGAGGACCAGCTGTCCAGCGCCGAAGGTTGCCTCACCCGCCGAGGGGCTCGACCACGCGTCGCTCGCGGTTGTCAGAAAGGAATCGGCGTAGCAGGCGGAAGAGGGAGGAGGTGTCGCCTGGTCGGTCATGAGGACGTTGTCCACCTTGATGGTCGCCTTTTGAGGAACGAGAATGCCGATGTCGCCGCTCGCAAATGTCGCGTCGCTGAACCGCGTTAGGTAATGATTGTTGCAGAACACGTCGAATGTACTTCCCGTCTTGCTGACCATGAGTATGTTCGTGTCGGGAAGCTGCTTGATAAAAGGACTGTACTTGTCTTTCAAGTCGGGCTGCGGGGTCCCCGTGTACTTGACGCAGAAGAGATATTGCGTGGAGCCGATCAGCGCAGCGTAACCCGTGACGGTCGATGCGTTGAGGCAGAACATGAGGCCGGCGCCGTTTACCGAGGGATCGTTGATGATAAACATCGCCGAAAGGGTAAACGTTGAGGGCTTTGTGCCGGTGAACAAATGCATATAGAACGCCGAATAGACGGAATCGGGGTTCTTGAGCACGAGCGCTCCGCCTGAGTACGTTGCCGTAAACCCCTGCGCCGCCAACGCGTTCCATTTCAGCTTGGACGAGTTGGTGTCTGAAAAACTGTCGGAAAAGATGGTGGCCGCCCCGGAGGAACCGGCAATAGTCATGGCACAGGCAATGGCAATGATGGTTTTGACGCTGTTCATGGCTGTTTCCTTTGCTTGGGTTATTGGAACAGTCTCTATACTATGGAGTATACAACTCCCAGCAATGGCAAGTCAATACCGGAGGCTGCACGTGCCCGTATTCTGCTTTGAATGATGCTTCCTTATTATATAGTCGCGGAAAAGCGGGAAAAGGGTCAAATAAATAATGAATAAATAATGTGAAGATGTGGGCGTTTCCCCGCTTCGCGGGGTCGGTTCTTCTTCCGGTCTCGGCCTTCGGCCTCGGGCCGCCTCGGCCCTATGGCCCACAGGGCCGGGTCCGGGCGGCATCCCGCTTTGGCGGGACCTCCAGTCGCCCCTAACGCGCGGCAAAAGAAGTCTTGTTAGTCAATCACTTCTCGCGCCAATCGGTATCCACGCATAGTAGCCAATGCTTTTTTCTTTACTTTTCAACTCTTCAACGCTTCAACTTTTCAACTATCCTCCGCGGGTGCCGCCACAGCAAT
>DATFYJ010000031.1:0-2452 GCA_035315105.1 Chitinivibrionales bacterium | reverse complement strand
TTGCGCTCCTCGACGAAAGCTTCTTCATCGATTTCACAACAAGGAAAAGTGAGCCGTTGACCGGGAGGTGAATGCGTTGGAGCGTTCGAGTGTTGGTGCGTTAGAGTGTTTGAGCGTTAACTCATCAACTCATTAACCCATCAACCTTCACACGAACAGCTCTTCCAGCAGCGACGAAGAGGAGGTTTTCGGCTGTTTCTTCGGCTTTTCCCTCGATTCCCTGTCGATCGCGTGCAGGAAGAACCGCGAAACGCTGTAGAGGAAGCCGGCGAACACCAGCGCCCACATTGTCAACCAGTACCAGGAGGGACTTTTCTTGAAGAGCATTGGGTGCAATCCGTGTGAGTGGTGAAATAAAACGATGTTCCTATACAATAATATAATTCATGCTTTCATTTGTGAAGGGGGAATCGCATGGAATATGAAGTGGGACGTGCAGGAAAAATCGTGGTGATGCGCCTGAACGACGGCGATCCGATGTATGCGTCGATCGAGGCTGCGGCAGCAAAGGAGGGCATCGCAAGCGCCGCGGTGTGGCTCGTGGGCGGCATCAAGAACGCCGGCGTTGTGGTCGGGCCGAAGAAGGAGGATTCGTTCCCGCTTGAGGTGATGGAGAAGCACTTTGCGGACGGCCGTGAGATCGCGGCCGTGGGCACGATATTCACCAACGCCGAAGGCAAGCCCAAGCTCCATATGCACGCGGCCATAGGCAAAGGAGACGAAGTTGTTGCAGGGTGTCCCCGCAAGGGCGCGGACTGCTGGCTGGTTGACGAAGTGATAATCATGGAGATATGCGGCCTGTCTGCGCGCCGCGTTGCCGAGGCAAAATGCGGGCTGGAGCTGTTGAGCATCCGGGCCGGAGCAAAAAAATCGTAGTTTTCTCAAAGGTATTGTTTGCCGCGGCCGTATTCTTTTGATATTTTAGTTTATAGGGTTGCTTAGTCTTCAGCCTTTTCCGTGAGGAGGAATATCATGATGAAGCGTTTTGCTGTTCTGTTTTGCGTGTCGCTTGCGTGTCTGCTGCTTGCCGTTGGATGTCAGAAAAAGGTCACCAAGGTCCAGGAGCCGGTGAAGCCGGCCGAACAGCCCGCGCCCAAGGCCGTCGAGGCGCCGGCGCCGGTGCAGCTTCCGGATTCCTTCAAGGTGGTGGACCTTGATTCCAAGATGAAGGAAATTCTTGTCCCGGTCTACTTCAACTACGACAAGTACGATCTGCTTCCTGAGAGCGTGACCAAACTCGAAAAGATTGCGCCCTTTTTGCAGAGCAACACCGCCATCCGCGTGCTTATCGAGGGCAACGCCGACGAGCGCGGGTCCGCGGAGTACAACGTGGGCCTCGGTGAAAGCCGCGCGCGCACGGTGAAAAACTACCTCACCACGTACGGCATCCCGGACACGCGGATGGAAATCACCTCGTACGGCAAGGAGCGGCCTGCGTTTCCCAACTGCGGGACGGATGAGTCGTGCCATGCGAAAAACAGGCGGGTTGAGTGGAAGATCCTGGCGAAGTAGTAATTAATTTAAAAAATATTCATGTGGGGGAAGTGTCCCCCTAGGGTTCAGTCAACCGGCGTAATGAAGGGGGCGCATTCAATGCGCCCCCTTTTTATATGATCGCCGGTTGTCTGAACCCATACCCCCCGTGGGTAGCCCCCAAGTAAGTTGGTTGGCGAGAAAGAACATTCCGCTGGGGGGGCACCAAGAAAGAGAGTTGATAAGTTGAGGAGTTGAGAAGAAAAAGCGAAGAATAATTGAAAGGTTGAATAGTATACAATTCGAAGAAGATGCCCAAGCTGATCTATTGCGATGCTACTTGGCGCGAGAAAAGTAATTGACTGAATAGAATTCAGTTGCCGCGCGTTAGGGGCGACTGGAGGCCGCGCTGGAGCGCGGTGCCGCCTGATCCCTCGCCGAAGGCGTTTGGGACAGGCGGCCGGAGGCCGAAGGCCGAGACCGGAAGGAGAACCGACCCCGCGAAGCGGGGGAACGCCCAATTTCTTTTCTTTGATTTGCTCAAACCCCCCTTTCCCTTGAAATCCCCCCCGGTAGCATATATTTTTGATGTTCTTTTTTGACATCACCATCTCCTTTCCATATTAATACACACCTTTTGGAGGCTCCTATGGCTAAGTATGTCTACTTCTTCGGCGGCGGCAAGGCCGACGGCAATGAGTCGATGAAGAACCTTCTTGGCGGCAAGGGCGCGAACCTCGCCGAAATGGCAGGACACGCCCAGCTTCGTCTGCCCGTGCCTCCGGGATTCACGATCACCACCGAAGTCTGCACCTACTATTACGACAACAAGAAGACCTACCCCAAAGAACTCAAAGACCAGGTGAACAAGGCCATGGCCCAGGTTGAAAAACTCATGGGCAAGAAGTTCGGCGATCCCAGCGACCCGCTGCTCATGTCGGTTCGTTCCGGCGCTCGCCGCTCAATGCCCGGCATGATG
>DATFYJ010000030.1:0-2622 GCA_035315105.1 Chitinivibrionales bacterium | reverse complement strand
TATTGCAGCCGCGCGGATTGTTGATGACCGCAACGCCCGGCTGGTCGAAATTCCCGAAAAACAGGCCGAGCCAGTTGAACCATCCGACAATGCGGCCGTTGATTTTCCTGTTCGCGGGCATAAACAGGCCGAACACCGCTTCAACGATGATCCTCACCCCGACGGAAAACGCCGGTATCCCCTTTGACAACCGGACCTCCCTGCCGCCGGTGTAGGCAAGGCCGGCGTCGCTTTCAAACGCGGCCCTGTGCGCCTCGAGCCACCCGTGACAGGGGATTGCGTCATCGTCGAGGATAAGAATGATGTCCGCCTTCGACCTCTGGATGCAAGTCGTCATGGTGACGGTTGAACTCGGACTGGCCATTCTCTCCACGCGCAGGTGCGGGTCGGCCGAAATCTGAGCCGGCAGTTCCTGTTCGGCCGATTCGCCCTGAAGCCCGAGACAAATATCGGACACTGGATACAACTGCCGGATCTTGGCAACCGTGGCGACAAGCGTGGCCCCGCGATTGTAACTGGGAATCACTATTTCACACGACAAAGAGGACATTCTTTCTCAGCTCCGGGGGATCTGATGTATTTTGGCTCATCCAAATATATTATGTGACGGAACCCGCAGGAAACCGTCCCCTTGCGAATACCGGGAGATGAACGTGCATCGGCTCTTTTTTCCGCTTGTCGCCGGCCTGTGCGTCTCGTCAAGCGCCTCCGTGGATTCCCTCAAAGCGGACACGCTTGCCGCATGGATCGCCGGAGGACCTCCCCGCAGCTTCATTCTAGTTGACGTACGCGAAACTTCGGAACTGGACGCCATTATCGGGACCGCGGCGTGCCGGCCCTACAACATGCCCTGGAACAGCGGCGTGCTGCGCGCCCAGTATGCACTCCTGCCGAAGACGGCTGCGGTGGTGCTGTATTGCGCCAGCGGCCACCGAAGCCCGGCCGCCGCTTCGTTTCTCGACAGCCTCGGATACCAGACAATATACACGCTTGTCAACGGACTCGACGGATGGACCGGTCCAACCCAACCGAGCTCAAATCTCAGGCCGCTGACTGATTTGCCTGCATATTCCATGACCGCCGGATCAAGTGTGGCATTGCCTTTACCGGGCATGCGACCGCAGCTCCGCGCCACCCTTGAGGTGACGCGCAAGGTATCGAGAACCAGTATCGTCTTTGAGGCAAGTAACCCTTGCGGCCGGGTGGTCGAACGCTTCGACACCCGTGGCGCGCGCATTCCGCATTGGTGATCCTTCCATGCTCACCCACACCCGTTTTGCCTATTGCCCCCGCTGCGGGAAACACGGCGTTGCAGCAAAGGGCGGCAACGCCATGCGCTGCGGCCGGTGCGGCTACGTGTATTTCCACAACTGCGCGTCGTGCACGGCAGCCATCATCGCCGTGAGCGGGGGCATCGTGCTCACCGTGCGCAGGCATGCGCCCAAAAAAGGAATGCTCGATCTTCCCGGCGGGTTCTGCAATTACGGGGAATCGCTCGAGGACACGCTCGTGCGCGAAGTAAAGGAAGAGATCAATCTTGACATAGCAGACATCGCCTATTTCGGCTCGTTTCCGAACACCTACCGCTACCGGGGCGTCACCTACTTCACCACCGACGCGGTCTTCACCTGCGCCACGCCCGACCTCTCCGCCGCGACGTCAAACGACGAAATCGCCGGCATCCGCGTTATAAAGCCCGGCGCCGTCGACCTCGCCGCCGTTGCCTTCTCGTCCACGCGCGCCGCGCTTTCGCGGTACCGGTCGCGTCGCGGCAATCGCGCCCGTCAACGGTAGAACGTTCCCACCCACAGCCTTCCCGACCGGTCGAACAGCACCGACTTGACGCATTTGCCTTCAAGGCCCACGCAACGCGCCTCGCTGTCGTTCGGCCCTGCGCGAAAGAGTCCCTTCTGCGTGCCCATGAAAATCGCGCCCAGGGAATCCCTCTCGATGGACCAGGGCATGTTGCCCTGCGGCGGCACGCGGATGAGGCGGCAAGCATGCGCGCCGATTACGGCGCAGACGTTGCTCCCTCCGGCGACCAGCACCGAATCGAACACCGCAAGCGTCCAGCACACAACGTCCCTGCAGTAATCCGCGGAAAGCGCGCCGCTTTCCCTGTCGTACAACGTGACGCCGCGCATGTGCGCCACCGCCACCGCCTTGCCGAACAACGCCACGTCGCGCGCGTCGGTTACATTCTTGAACACGACAACGGTGTCGCCCGCCTGCCGCATCACGCCGCGCGTCCCGGCGAGCCAGAACGATCCGCTTTTGTCAAGCTTCATGGACCAGGCCGCATACGGCGCGTTCTTTACGGGGAGCAGCGTGTCCCTGCCTGCCGCAAACACGCCGCTGTAATACGACGACGCAAGGAGCCTTCCGTCGGGCGGAAAGACGATTGAGCGGAACGGCAAGGTCCTGCATCGGCCCACCCTGGCAATCGCGTCCGGATTGTCCGGATGGAACCGGAATATGCCCTCCTCCAACGTTGAAAAATAGAGGGAATCGTTGTGCTGCTTTATGCAGTACACCCAGGAATGGTTGACAAGATGATAGGGATAGGAGGGATGGTTGAGGGAGCAGGTTACGGAAAGCAGGAAGAAGGCAAAACTGAAAGTG
>DATFYJ010000029.1:0-3311 GCA_035315105.1 Chitinivibrionales bacterium | reverse complement strand
ACCTTCAATCATTCGAGGAGTACCTGAAAAAGCACCCCCAACGTAATAAGAAACATCATCCATCATCGTAAACACGAGCGATGGTATGAGAATTGCGCACCATACCATAAAGGATAACAACTATTCCAACAGCGAGTACCTTCATTTATCACCAAGGAGGCAGTCATGAAAACAATGAAACACATTCTCTCCGCGCTTGTTCTGATGGTTTGTTTTACAAACTCGCCCGCACATACCATGGATAATGACTCGATGATAATGAATCCCACCCACCATTTCATGTACATAAGTCCGGGGTTCTCCTGGATCGGTTTCGGCGACCTCAACAATTACCTTGCTTTGCAGGGCTATTCGCGTTTCCCGGCACAGGCATGGACCCTGGCCCTGGGCAATTACAAGGACTGGGACAGGTTCATCATGGAACACCATATCATGGCCAGGATCTGGGGAGATAATCTCAATGCCGGGGTGCGGACTTCATTGGGGATAGGGGAGATATTCGGCGACGCGGGCTTTAACGTGTTTGCGCCGTCCATGCCGGTCGACCTGTACCCGTATCTCGGGTTGGGCGTTGGCATCAATTGGATGAACTTCCGTAGCAACACAAAGACGCTGCCGGAAGCCATTGCCAACACGCCGCCTGATAACGTCATGGTAATGCAGGCAACGCCCCTGTTTGATATCGGCCTTGGCTCCAATTTCCTTCTTGCCAACAAGGACGGCACCATGGGCTTTGCCTTTGGCCTCAGGGTTGGATATCTGGTCGATCTCTATTCAGGCAAGAAGTGGGATGCCGGAGGTACAACCGTTACCGGTCTGCCGTCGATCATACAGAACGGCGCCTACATCCGGCTCGTGCTGGGAGGATGGGGAAAACACCATCACCATCATATGGAAGAGCAGGGAAAATAAAGTAAAAGACCGAGCGCCCGGTTCGGAAACTATTAAAACGAGCCGGGCGTTTTTATAATTTTTGCGTGTATGATAGTTACTTGACAATTGATCTTAAAATGAAAAAATTGAAATGCCTTTGGGAGCTTCGCAGGGTGCGGCGTGGGTGGGCGTATGGCAAGACCGGAACACAATCCCGCCGGTCAAGCAATGACGAGTTGATAAGTTGAGAAGTTGAAGAGTTTATTCGGGAAATCAAAAACAAACACGTAACACAATACAGAATGCAGAAGAATGCGCGAGAATAGCACCGTGTTTACCTAATTATCCTCACTTCCGACTTCTGCATTCTGTATTCCTTTCATCTCTCTTCACTCTTTCTTCAAAAGTTCCGCAAACCGGTCCGTACTCTCCGTCGCACCCTGCTCCATTCCGGTCACGAGCATTCCGTCGCGATCCGTAGCGGATTGGAACACGGTCGTCACGGTGCATTTTGTCTTTCCGTCAAGTTCCTCAAACTCGTCCGTCTCGAGGAGGACATGGCCGGGCATTCCTTCAAACTCGAAGGTATACACCAGCCGCGCGGGCGCCACGACCGCGTGGTAAACGCCGTGAAATGCAAACCCCTCGCCTTTCTGGTCCTGCTGGACAAACCTCCACATGCCGCCGGGCCTCACTTCCATCTTGTCTACCGTGGTGGAAAGTCTTCCCGGCCCCCACCAGAGAGGTATAAGGTCCGGATCGGTGTACTTTTTGAACACGACATCGCGCGGCGCGTCATAGATACGCGTCATGACGATCTCCTGCCTGCCGGGTTCGGCCACAAAGTTCGTTTGCGTGGAATCTGTTCCTCTCCTGGATGTTTTGTGGTGTACAAGGCTTTCCGCAAGCTTGTCGAACGACTCGTTCCATCCCTGCTCGGCGAGCTCGCTCGTGGTCCCTAAAGGCATGCCGGCATGCTTGAGGATCATGGTGGTCTTGCCGTTATGGCCGTCGAACGTGACGGTGACGGTCATCTCCAGCGGGGTCTCCGGTCCCATGCCGTAATACGTCGCCGGTACGATGGCGCCTTTCTCGTCTGCAAAGCTGTCGGTGTACACGATCCGCTGGTGATAGACGATCTCGCGGTACGCGCCTGTGCTCCAGTAGTTCTTGCCTTCTGGCGACCGCATGCAGAACAGGTACTTGCCGCCTTTGCGCAGGTCCATTTTGCAGCTCGGCGAGGTGAAGTTCTTGGGTCCCCACCATTTCATCAACCGCTTCGGGATCGTCCATGCATTCCATACAAGGTCCCTCGGTGCGTCGAATATGCGGACGATAATCAACTCTTTTCTTTCCGAAACGGCCGTGCCGGAGTTGTGCTCAGAAGTTCTATGTGTTGAGCTCATAGTCTGCCTCCTTCATCAAAATCTTTTCTTCGACTCGCTCGTCAAATCAAGTCCTTCCATCCATACTATTACGGCTGCTTATAGTTTTATGTTTCACTGCAGATTGGAGGAGACTGAAAAATTGTGTGCTCATCGATGATTTGAATTGACGATTCCCCCTTTCCAAGGGGGTGGCGGCGCTTTGGCCGCCGGGGGTTGTTATAATAAGCATTTTCCTTGGCGGGTTTTAGGGGCGGCCAGCCCCTACCAACTCTTCATTATTTTTACTTTCTTGTAGTAGTCTTGAGAAAAAATGACAATCTAGTTCCCGACATCGAGTCCGGACTAACCTTCCCATTCCCAATCCTGAGAAAAACATTCTCAATTTTGATAATCGAGGGATTGCCAGGGCTCTTCCCGAAATCAATGAATCATGGAACGAGCAAGAATGCAGCATCTGGACAATCATGAAGTTTGATTTAATCGGCAAGATTCTTGCGTTTGTTATGACCTCATAATTATAGGAATCAGTCAGGAAGCAATCCGCATGAATTACCGAACCGAAAGAGATTCTATGGGCGAGGTAAAAGTCCGGGAAGATTGCTATTGGGGCGCCCAGACCGAGCGCTCGCTTGTTTATTTCGACATCGGGGCCGAAAGGATGCCCCGCGAGATAATCAGGGCCTACGCCATCCTCAAGAAAGCCTGCGCATCAGTCAACAAAGACCTGGGGCTGCTTGCTCCGCAAAAGGCCGAGGCGATAATAAGGGCGGCCGAAGAGATCATCGACGGAAAACTTGACGGCCAGTTTCCCCTGAGCGTCTGGCAGACCGGCAGCGGGACCCATACCAACATGAACGTCAATGAGGTGATTGCCAACCGGGCCATCGAATTGATGGGCGGCGTCAAGGGGAGCAAGGACCCGGTCCATCCCAACGACGACGTGAACATGTCGCAATCGTCAAACGATACGTTCCCCAGCGTGATGCACATCGCGGCCGTCACCATGATAAGAGAGAGGTTCCTTCCGGATTTAGCCCGTCTGGGGGCCAC
>DATFYJ010000028.1:0-6323 GCA_035315105.1 Chitinivibrionales bacterium | reverse complement strand
TCTGCCCTTGCGAGCACCGACACGTGTCCCGCCGCACTGCGAAGTCCTTCTTTACTGATGCGAGCGACGGACATGCGCTTGACAAAGCTCTCCACGCCCAGGCCCGAGGCGAAGCGCGCGGCGCCGCCCGTGGGCAGCACGTGGTTGGTGCCCGCGAAATAATCGCCCATGGCAACGGGCGAATACGGGCCGAGAAAAATCGCGCCTGCGTTGCGGACCAGGGCGAGGTCTTGTTTGCAGGTGGCGGTCATTATTTCCAAATGTTCGGGCGCGCACTGATTGACAAAGGCTATGCTTTGAGCGCGGCTGCGGCCGAGGCAGATGCACAGTGAAAACGGGCCGAGTTTTTCAAAAACGAGCCGCACCGGAGACCTTCGGATTTCGGCCGCGACCGCGGCCTGCACGCGCCGGGCGAATGCCGCGTCTTCGGTGACGCAGAAGGCGGTCTCGTCGCCGCTGCCGTGCTCGGCCTGGGCGAGAAGGTCGAGCGCCACCCACGCGGGATTTGCCGATTTGTCGGCAAGCACGATCACTTCGCTGGGACCGGCCACGGCGTCGATGTCCACGGTCCCGAACACGAACTTCTTTGCAAGTGCGACATACAGGTTGCCGGGGCCCACGATTTTGTCAACCGCGGGAACGCTCTTTGTCCCGTACGCAAACGCAGCGACCGCCTGTGCGCCGCCCATGCGGTACACTTCGTATACGCCGAGCAGATCGAGCGCGTACGCAATGCCGGGATCGAGCTCGCCCCTGGGCGGGGTGGCGACCGCGATTTCCGATACGCCCGCGATCTGCGCGGGAATCACGTTCATGAGCACGCTCGACGGATACAACGTATGCCCGCCCGGAACGTACACGCCCGCGCGCCTTACCGGCCTCACGATCTGCGACAGATCACCCTCCGCTGTCCGCGTGCTGAAAACGCAGGGCTTCTGCCTTTCGTGGTACGCGCGGATGCGCTTTGCTGCCTCTGTGCACGAGCGCCTGAAAGCAACGGGCGCCGGCCGCGCGCGAGCCCGAATGTACGCGCGGGAGAGTCGTATCGTCCCACTCGAAACGATCGTGCCGTCGAATTTCTTTGAATACGCGAACAGCGCCGAGTCGCCGCGCCTTTGCACGTCGGCAAGGATTTTTGCCACGACCTCCTGCGCGCGGCCTTCGCGCGCCTGTTGGGATTCACGGATGAGGCGGAGTATCCGTTTGCCGGACGTGCTGGCAAGGTTGATGATGGGGATGGGTTTCATAATACAATCTGTCCTATCGTTTTCAAAATTGTAGAATGTAGATTGTCAGAAGTCAACGGTGCTTGTCAACTGTTCTCATGTTTGCAATCTGCATGCTTCAATCGAAGGGGCACTGCGAACCAAGGCCGGTAAATAATATATATAATCGTCATCAGAAACGGCTTGGATGTCCCCGCCTTCCTACCCCAGCCTCTCCACAAACCTCTTCGCCGTCTCTTCAAGCTCCGATTTGTCCACCACCGCGTCGACAATTCCCAATGCCTGCGCGTCGGAAGCGAGCATCGATGCGCCTGTCAATATCATTTCCATCGCCTTCCCGTAACCTACAAGTCTTGTGAGCCGCACCGTGCCGCCGCAACCGGGCATGAGGCCGAAGGAGGCCTCGGGCAGGCCGAGCACGGCGTTTCGCTCCGCGATGCGGTAGCGGCAGGCAAGCGCCAGTTCCAGCCCGCTCCCCAGACAGCAGCCCCGGATGGCGGCGACCGAGGGAAACGGCAGCGAGGCGATCACGGAAAGGCTTTCGCTGTTGTCAATAAGCGTGCGCATTCCCTCCCCGCCGGACGACCGGCCGAGCATTGCGCGCAGTTCGCTCAGGTTTGCGCCGGACGAAAAATGGCGGCCTGCGCCGCGCACGATCATGCCTTTTACGGGCAATTGCGCAAGCGCGGGCACAATGCGCGACAGCTCGCCGAAAAACGCCGCGCCCATTTCGTTTTTCGGCGGGGCGGAAAGCACGAGGAACGCAACCGGGCCGCTTCGATGCAGGGTTATCGGACATTCAGCCATGCACGGACTCCTTTACCGAAATCGCGGCGAGTCCGAATGCGTGGGTTGCGGTATGGGAAATCGAGATTTGAATGGATTGCCACGCGGGAATTCGAGACCGCACCCGCGGCGACAACGGCAACAGCCGCGGAATGCCGATTGACGAATGCGTCAGGCTGATTTCGCGCAGGCTCATACGGACGCCGTAGACGGCTGCGGCAAGGGTCGCGACCGCTTTTTTCACCGCGATCATTCCCGCAACAGTCCGGAGGGGAAACGCGGACAGCCGAGACACCTCTTTGGAAGGAAAGCTCATGCGTATCTGCTGTGTCTTGGACTTCTTGACATACGCCAATGGCACGATTTCGAGAAACGAAAGGACGCGTACAGGTTCATGGCGCACCGCGTTCCGTATCCGTGTTCCTGCACTTTTCCTGTCAACCATTCCCATTCGCCTCCCGCGCGGCCTCGCAGAACAGTTCCGTTTCCCTGGCAAGCGCCTCGGCAAGAGACAGCCGCCGTGCGTTGTGGATTGATTCCATTATTTTCCTGATAAGACTGCTCCGCCTGCCCTCGGTGAGCCGCTCCAGAAACTGCCGCGCCTCGCGCTCCACTGCGGCGGGCGGGCAGCTTTTGTCAATGATACCCATGGAAAGCGCTTCGCCGGCGCCGATCATTCTGCCCGACACGGCCAGGTCAATGAGGCTAGCCCTGCACGTCGTCTCCTGCGACGCCACTGTCCCGCCCAGCCCGGGCATAAGATTGCGACCGGATTCGGGAAACCCGAACATGGCCGCTGCCGCGGCAATGCGGAAATGGCAGGCAAGCGCGATCTCAAGGCCGCCGCCCAGGCAGCTGCCGCGAATGGCGGCTGCAACAGGAACAGTTGCATACCGGATGATGTCGAGCAGGGCCTTGCCCTTGTCAAGGTTCCGTTTCAGCAACTTTTCGTCGCGCGCCATTTCGTCAAGGTGCTCTTTGGACGCACCGGCGCAGAAATGGCGCCCCCCGCCCATTACCATCACCGCATTGAGTTCCGGGCTGGACAAAAATTCGCTTAGGACTCCTGGACGCTCGAATTCGGGCTCCGACAGGCAGTTAAAGGGCGGGTTTGAGAGGACAATGCGCCCGATTGAATTTTCTATTGAGTAAAGAAGCTTCATGCGGTCTTCCCTGCTGCGGTTGCGGTGCCTAATTCAAGAAGTGCCGACGGTTCAAAGTAGCTAAGCGCGCCTTGCGCACGGATTTTCACCAGCGCTTCCGCGATACGCGTTTTTCCTTCTCGGGCAATCGCCTGTTCAAGTGTCACGTCCGCTCCCAAGACTGAGTCCATCACCAAATTTAAATCGGCCGTGCTGATTTCCTGGTGCTCAACGAACTGAAGGCAGGTGTTGATAAAAAGATAATACAATGTGGTTGACAATTCATCACTTTCCCGGCCGTCAAGCTTCCTTCCCGACTTCCAGCGTCCAATTGAACCATTGAAGCCCGCAAGGCCGCGCGACAGCGCCTCGAACTGCGCGCTTGCAGGCGCGGCCATGCGCGAGCAATAGTTTGCCACCGCCGCGGCAACTACCGCCGGGCCGACCTTCCGCGCAAATTCACACATGCCAAGGCGGCACAGGGGCGACGCAGACGCCGCGTCGGCATCTGCATACGATACACCGCGTTCAAGCGCGGTAAAGAGCTCATTCTGAAGCGGCAGGAGCAGGCGGTTCACCGCAAACGCGTTTGCCTCGTCTTGCACAATGCAGGCAATGCCGTTTTCTTCACAGAAGGCAATCGCCGTGTCGCATGTCGACCCGGGCAGGTCAGCGGGGACGACAAGCTCGGCGAGTCCGGTGAGTTCCAGCGGGTAAAACACATGAAGCCCCAGGCACCCTTTGACGATCGCGGAGGGAAGGATTGAAGACGATGATGAAAACGCAAGGCAGCCGGCAGCGCAGCGGTCTGCGAGACGGGCAAACGCCTCTTGCTTGACATCAAGCGACTCCCGCCTGCATTCGAACACCACGTCGAACGATTCGTTCTTCAGCTCGTCGTACAGCGCGAATGACGCGCTCAGCTCCCGCACCGCGCCGCCGGAATGTTTCATGAAGCTTTGAACGTGCTTGTTGATCCACGCCTGCAGCTCGACAAGGCGGTTCTCACCGGCCGACACCCAGCACACGGCATGTCCCTTTTTAAGGAAAAACCTCCCCGCGTCGCGGGCGATTTTCCCGCTTCCGGCAATGCAGATGTTTATGCTCAAACAGCGTCTCTCCTGGTTGCTCTCCTGACCGTGATGTAACGCAGACGGTTGGGAATGAACCTTCCGTTCTGGCACAGGGAGATGCCCGGCCCGCACTCGTACACTGTGGCGACTCCCATGGCGGCAATGGTCTCTGTCACCTTCTGCCAGTGCACGGGCGAGGAAAAGTTCTTCACGACGAACTCCACGAGGTCGCCGGGCTTGACAAGCGGCCTCTGGTCGATCGAGGAGATCACCGGCACGGCCGCGTCGCAAAACGAAAAATCCTTCAGGACGCGGGCAAACCTGGCCGATGCGCCGCCGATGAATTTTGGATGATGGTACGGGATGCTCACCCTGAAGGTGACCGTGGAAAGCGCGCCTTGGGTGCGTGCCTCGGCAAAAAAAGTCTCGATGTCCTGTGCAGTGCCGGAAAACACGCCGCATGTCTCGTTGTTGGTGTTGGTGCGGCATATCGACGGGAACTTTCCGGATGCAACTATCCGATCCGTGTCCGATTGCAAGAGCCCCACCACGGCGCCCATGGCATAGGCGCCGCCGGTGCATTGCTCCTTCATGATGTCGAACACCGCGCCGACAACGGAGAGGCCCTGATCGAACGCCAGGGCGCCGGAAACGGTTATCGCGGCGTAGATCCCGAGACTGTATCCCGCCACCACTGCAGGCGACACGCCGGCGTGCCGGTGCGCCTGGGCCACGGCGTGCGAATACGCAAAGGTGAACAGCTGGCTGTTGCGTTCGTCAAGCCCGGAAAGCAGGCCCTTGTCGAGAGTTTCCTCCAGATCAAGACCCGCCGCTTCAGACGCTTTGACAACGAACGGCCACATCACCTCCCGGTGTTTCGCATAGAACCCCGCTTCCGCGCCGCAGGGTTCCACTGCGGCGCCGGGGAATACAAAGGCTGATTTTTGATTGTCAACCATAATTTTATTATTTCTTATTGGGCGTTCCCCCGCTTCGCGGGGTCGGTTCCACCCCTTCGGGTGCTTCGAGGCGTCGTCCTTCCGGTCTCGGGCCTTGCCCTCGGGCCGCCTCGGCCCTATGCCGCAGTAGCGGCGGGTCCGGGCGGCACCGCTCTCTAGAGCGGCCTCCAGTCGCCCCTAACGCGCGGCAACGGGGATTATTTTAAGTCAATTACTTTCTCGCGCCAATCCAATTGACCTCACCCCTATCCCCTCTCCTGTTGGAGAGGGGCACAGCTACGCTCTGGCTTCCTCCAGCCTTCGCCCGTGGGTGCCGCCATAGCAATGCATGGTCTCGCAGCTGCTTTGTCAAGGCGGCTACCCAAGAGGGGGTAGCGGAGGACACCGCAGGCCGAAGGCCGAGGAGGCCGTAGCGAGGGGGATACTTCCCCCGCCCAACATTTTTATTATTAATTACTTTTTTACTATTGAATATCCTGCCTGCATAAACTTGCTGACCTCGGTCACAAAACTTACGATTCTATCACTTTTGTCAAGCTGCTCGTTCTTTATTATTTCGTCGAGGCAGATAAACGCCATGGGCGCGCCGCAGTAGCCGAGGTCGCGGAGGCGCGAATACAGGGCCTCGCGCCGGATGCCGATGGTCACGCACTCGTCCATGATGGATTCGATGATGTGCCGCGTGGGCATGTTCACCTGGAACAGTTTTATTTTGTCAACAGGAACCTTTCCGCGCTCGAGCATCCGCTTGAGGCCGTTGAAAAACACCGAGCCGTCCTTTTCCTGGAACACCGGGGTCGACAGCGCGTTGCGGAACGTCTGGCGCAGATGATGGCGGCCCTCGGCGAATTCGCGGTCGGGCGGAAGCCACAGTGCGGGACGCTCGTTGTACATGAGCGACGGCCGCTTGCCGCCCACCGATTCGATAAAGGTGAATTCCAGTTCGTATCCCGCCGACCGTGCACGGTCGGCGGTGACGACTGCCGCGCCGCTGCCGTCGCAGAGGAACCAGCGCAGAAACAGCGATTCCCTGTCGACAAGCGGCTGGTTGTAGTATTCGGCGCGCAGCTCCGACGACGAGATATTCGACGACAGCACGAGCGCGTTTTGGTTTTTTCCGACCGCGATGAGCTGGTG
>DATFYJ010000027.1:0-2922 GCA_035315105.1 Chitinivibrionales bacterium | reverse complement strand
AAGGGACAGGCTCGCGCCTGTTGCCGGTGACACTGCTTTGCCGGAAGCGGAACTGATGCTTCAGCATGTTCTGCATTGCACCAGGAGCGACCTGTATCTCTCGCAAGCGAGGAAGGCAAGCCAACGGGAAAATGCCTGCATCGAAGCCATTATCCAGCGCCGTTGCTCCGGCGAACCCCTGCCCTACGTTCTTGGCGTGGCGCACTTTCATTCGCTGGAGCTCGTGATTAATCACGACGTTCTGATTCCTCGTCCTGAGACGGAGACGCTGGTTGAAACAGTGCTGGCACACGAACCTGCTGAACAATGCCGTTTTGTCGACATGGGCACAGGCAGCGGTGCGATAAGCGCGGCTCTTGCGCAAAGCCGGCCCCAGTGGCATGGAATCGCCATAGACTGTTCCATTGCGGCGCTGCACATCGCGCAACGAAACTGTTTGAAGGCTCGGGTGAGCCTCTTGTGCTGTGACATGATTTCGGCCTTCAAGAACCTGAGCGGAGTAATGACATCTGTTCCTATCCGATCCACAATAGGCAGCGAGTCCGAAATTCATGATATTTCTAAGCGGGGGTTTGATTTTGTCGTGAGCAATCCTCCGTATGTGTCGGACAATGAAATGCTTAAGCTTGACGATAGCGTAAGGCTTTTCGAGCCTCTGGTTGCCCTTGGCGGCGGCATGGATGGACTTGATTTCTACGAATTGCTCTCATCGCAGGCGAAAAATATTCTTGTGCCCGGAGGCAGGCTGTACTGCGAGATTGGAGCATCACAGGAAGAAAAGATCTCCAGGCTCCTTGCCGGTTATGGGTGGAATGCCATAAGCTTTTTTCCTGACCTCACCGGCAGGGCCCGAGTCGTGATGGCCACAGTCTCAAAAGGGCAAACCGCGGGGCCACAGAATTGAGAGCCGCTTCATCACGTATTTTAAAGCTGTTTGGTGAAAGACCAAAGTAATATTCCACATTGCGCAACGACGTATGAACAACTCAGACCGAACACCGCGACAACCTCTTGGCGACGGAATGGTTCCACTAATCCTGTCATCAATTTTCAAAAGTGGCGTGTCGTTGCGGAACCTCCTCTACGACAACGCGCCGGCGCTCTCCCACGAGATCGGTCGCCCTGTCATAAGCGTGGGCGCGATTCACGCGGGAGGCACGGGCAAGACGCCGATGTCGCTGCTGGTCGGCAGGCATCTTACCGGGCAGGGGCGTTGTGTTGCCTTTCTGAGCAGGGGCTACGGAAGGCCGAACAACAGCGTGGCCATTTGTAAACCTGGCTCAGCAGTTTCCTGGGACCTTGTGGGCGACGAACCGGCACTGCTGCACAATGCGCTTCCCCAGTCGTGGCTTGGAATTTCTCCCGTCAGGCGCGAAAGCGCGCGACGCCTGTGCGGAGAAGTGCCGCCGGATACCGTATTCGTGCTCGATGACGGTTTTCAGCACCGGCAGGTCAAGAGGGACTTCGACATTGTCTGTCTTCCACCCGCGCCGTTTGCCGACAAACTGATGCCGGCAGGCACGCTTCGCGAGCCGCTTGCAGCATGCGAGCGTGCCGATTGCCTCTGCATTGTCGGAACCAGCCAGGAAGCTGATGAATGCGCCCGCACAAGAGAGCTGCTCTCTTCCCTTTTTCCTAGCAAACCCACGGTTGTCCTTTATCAGGTTCCCGTCGAATGGCGCAACCTTGGAACAGGTGAAGCGGTCACGAAACTCAAGCTCGCGACGCCGTTTCTCTTATCGGGGATTGCCCGTCCCGAGCGATTTACCAATATGCTCGCAACTATGGGAATTCACGCGGGTGTCAGCCGTTTTTTCGACGACCACCACGTGTTCACGGCAAAGGAGATTGAGAAAGTGTGCGGTGCAGGTTTTGACGGCATCGTTACCACGGAAAAAGATGCCTTCAGATTGAATACCATAAAGCTTGTAAATTGCCCGGATATTTGGTATCTTAAAATAGGTTTGTCCTTTGCCGACCAATTGTCGCAACAACGTTTCTTTGCAGATTTGAACAATTCAGTGCAATCACACATCCTAAAGAGGAGGTAACCTTCATGAAGCAGCTGACAGTTTCTCTTCTGAGTTTCCTTTTTCTTCTGGTTTCCGTTTCCCACGCCGCAACGAAATACGTGGAAATAAAGAATCCTTTTGTCAATGTGTATGAATTTCTTGATCCGAAGTCGAACGTCATCGTCGTGGCGAAGAAGGGCGACCATTTCGAGCTTGTCTACGAAGGAAAGGCATGGTACCAGATAAAGATAAAGGACAAGGTCGGCTGGCTCGAGGAGAAGGCGGGCGTTGTCGTGAACAACCCGCAGTATCTGCCGATTGGAACATTTTTTGTTTTCGTTATTCTGCTGCTGGGCACGCTTGTCGGAGTGTCGATGTACATTTACAAACAAAAAGCCGTTGAAGTATGACAGTGCGCCATGATGCATGCCCGATTTTCCTGCGCAGTTGCGCTCTTTTTATTCCTTGCTCTTTCGGTGTATGGAGCTGACAACGGTTCCGTGACGGTTAGCAAGGACGTCGCTCGGGTCCTTCTCATGCCCTATGGCGACGCAAAAACCTTGGGCATTGCCAGGAAAGGCGACCATCTCAAAGTCCTTTCAAAAAACGGCGAGTGGTACAACGTAGAATTCAACGGCAGCATCGGGTGGATATTCCAAGCTAATGTCGAGCCCAGCGAGGCGGCCACCTCTCCTCCAACGCCACGGCAGGCAAAGCAGGCCCAATCCTCCGTTCCTTCGAAACAGGCCCCATCCCCGGCGCCTCCGCCTACCCAATCCCAGCAGGCACCGGTGTCGGCGGCTCCTCCGGCAACGCAGCAGGCTCCCGGCGCGACTCCGCAGAAACCCCTGGCCGTCCAGCAGAATCCATTGCCGCCAATAGTAAAGCCGCAACCTTCGGCCGAACCGGC
>DATFYJ010000026.1:0-3892 GCA_035315105.1 Chitinivibrionales bacterium | reverse complement strand
CCCGTGCCCGCGCCCGACCCCGCCTTGTTTTCGCTGCCGGCCCCGCCCGCGGCAAAGCCGACCGAGATCCTCGATACGGGGATGAGGGTGACCTCTCCGGCGCGGATCGGCTCGCCGATCACGGTTTCCGTTTTGGCAATGTACTGGATCTGGTCCATTGCGGTTTTTATGACGTCGGTGAGGTTCATAAGTGCGCTCCTTGAGGCTTTTATCTATTTTAAAACTATGTGTTGCGCAGCGCCCGCAAAACAAAAACAAACGGCCGCGACCGGCGCGGTTTTTCTTTGCTTCCTTCTCGCAATTTCGGCCTGCGGCCAGACCGATTACGGCGTGCGCATGAGCGAACTATTCCCGCGTGCCCAGGCCGATTGTCCGGAGTGGCTCGAACTTGCCAATATGTCAGGTTCGCCTGTCAATCTTCGCAACTGGAAATACGGGCATCCGGACGACACCTGCCTTATTTCAGCGGTAGATTTTGTGATTCCGGCCGGCGGATTTGCCGTTCTCACCAAAGATAAGACGCTCTTTTCCTCGAAATATCCGGCCGTGACTCTGGTCGCTCAGCCGGTACGATGGAAAACCATGGACAATTATCACGATACGCTTCTTGTCTGGGACAGTTCCGGCGTGCTTCGTGAAAGTGCGGGCTGGGACTATCGCTGGTTTTCTTCGTGGACAAATCAGTCCCTTGCGCGCATTTCGTTTTTGACAAGCGGACTTGCCAAGGAGGCGTGGGTTGTTGCGGTCACGCCGTCACCCGGCCAGCCGAATGCCGAAACAATGTGGCGCGCCGGCGGCGCCTCGCTTGAAATAGGGCCCATCCCCTTCACGCCGAACAACGACGGCAGGGACGACTATCTGTCAATCAACCTCTCCCTGCCCGCCGCGGCAACGGCCGTGGTGAGCGTCTACGGGTTTGACGGAAGGAAATACCTCGACCTGCCCCAGCCGCCGTCGCCCCAGTACCTCTGGAACGGCACCCTCGCCTCCGGCGGCCCCGCGCCTGTGGGCCCTTTCTTTGTTGTTGCCGAAATAACGTGCAACGGGACAAATCAGGTGCTCCGGAAGAAAGGCGTGCTGTGGAGATGATGTTCCGTTGCACCTGTGTCGCCGCAGCAGTGCTCGGCTTTTTTCTGCCGGTCTTCCCGGCAAGCCGCGAGCCGTTTCCCCTTGGTTACTCCATGGCAAACGCAGGCACAATCCTGCAGCAAAAGGGGATTTCCGGACGCGAAGGCTTTACTCCCGCATGCTTCTACGCCGATTCGTTCCGCTACGGCGTTTCCCTGGCCGGGGTGGATTACTTCGATCCCATGGACAATCTGGAGTCCTCGCGCATCTATCAGGTCGCCGTAGGCGGTTTCTATTCCCTTCGCGGCTGCACGGCCAAGCTTTCCGTTGAACATTTCGACGCGCTCGGCGTGTATTTCGAACAGGAGGGCATGCTGTCGCTGGGCACGACGCTCGTACCTTTTGTCAATCCCTCACTGGAGCTGTACGGCTACCGCGCGGGCCTGTACCGGGGAAGCGATCCCGCCCAGACCCACGCCGACCTGGGGATTTCGGCCATGGCGCCCTTCCGCCTTGCCGCGGTGTCGTTCGGGTGCAGCCACATTCCGATCAAGAAAGCGGGCATCGACGGTTTTTATTCGCCGCTTACCCTGCATGCGGGCGTGCACTCGACCGCAAACGCGTTCGGCAGCCAGGGAATCGTGTGCGAGGCGGACAACGACGGCGGGTGGAAATTCCGTCTGTCAATAGGCGAGGAGTACTGGCTGTTCCGCGCAATCGCGATTTCGGCGGCGTTCACCACCAACCCGGTGATCGTGAGCTTCGGCGTCACGGTCGCGTGGAAGGCCGCTGTCGTGAGCGCGGGGTTTGTGGATCATCCTGTGTTGGGGTGGAGTAAGGGGCTTGCGGTGGACTGGGCGGGGAGATAGACGCACCGCGGTTCCCTATTCGCAATACAGCGTCTCAAATTTGTTCACCGGCGCGTACCAGAAGTAGCTGCATCCCGCGCTTTCCGGTATTCCTTTAATAGCAAATCACGTACATAATCGGCCCGGTTTCTTTTTGTCTTTATCCAGGAGTAAACATTTTCCGGCAGTGTCGTGCACGTATTGAATCGCCTCGTCGGGATTTTATATTTTTTGGAAAGCGGAGTCCGGTGCCCGCGCTCATGGTCCTTGATATGGTACCGCTTCCACGCCCTCCGCATCTTCCGGCTTTCAACAGGCCCCGGTCGCTTCAAGGCAAAGGTTGCGCCTTCCGGAATGAGACCGGCGACAAGCGGACCGCTTTTCATGGCTTCTTCTATGTCCTTAGGAGCATCGGCGTAACCGCGCACGCCAAGTCTAAAGGGTTCCTGAATGTTTTCGTTTTTACGAGGCTTTGCCATAGTAAATTTTCCTTCCTCAATATACTCATTTTAGGGCAAATCGTTTATAAAACAAACTGCTGCATTAAGACAGACGTAAGCTGCACGCGAGGGGAATTAACAGAGGGGTTTCGTATCAACACCATATTCGCCGGTCTGCTCGGCAACTTTCGAGGGCGGCGGAGGGTTAGAGATCCGGTATTGTTCCCTGATTCGGTCCAGTTCACCGGCCTCGTCAAATGCCTTTTTCCGGAGGTCTTTACGAATCGAATTACGGATGGAACGCATCATTTCGACCGAGTCAAATGCTTTTTTCATTAGAGATAACCTCCCTCGGTGAACGGATTTCTATCATCGGGAAGCCATGTTTCAAATTCACCGAATTATACAAACGTATCCGGTTGTAATTCACAATGTGTTTAAAATTCCAGCTTACAAGCACATCAACTTTTTCGACCGTTGCAAGGGCAATATGCCTGCAGTCGATATACCAATCCGAAGAAACAATCCCCTCTGAAATATAAGCCCTGGCAAGAATATCAGCGCTTTCATTTAAAGCCACAAACCGTATTGCTGAACGGGGAATTGTATCGATGACTCCCCGCACACGATCAGGCGCCCTGGCAAGTTCCTCCAAAGTCAAATCTGAGAGTACCAGCGTCTTCTCTGCCCTGCGGATTTCTTCCATCAGCTCATTCGACCATTCAGCGAATTCTTCGTCGAAGCATCCGCCAATAACGGAAGTGTCACAGTAAACGTCCATCAGATTATTCCGTTGAAATGGTTGTTCCGATTGGCATTAGAAACAAAATAGAATTTTCTGGAACAATTGGCAACCATCCAATTTCAAAGCGGCATGAGATGTCTGCCGCTATTCTGAAAAGCACCCGTCATTCCACCACGAAAAGCCGCCGCGCGATCGTCTGCGCGCCATCGCGGGCGACTGCCAGGTAGATCCCTGCCGGAATCCATTCTCTTTGTGCCAGCCTCCAGGTCGTTTCGTTTTGTAAAGCGACGCTGGCCGCGCATCGGCCGTTCACATCGTACAGCGACACGACAACCGGCCTGCTGCATTCAAACCGTATCGCCCCGCCTGCCGCAAACACGGAGAACCGCGGCAAACTTTCTTTCCGGCAAGGCCCGGACGAACGCGGCAGCGAAACGGACGAAGACGCCACCACGCAGGAACCGAGCGTGAGCCAGCCGGCCGTGTCCTGGGCCCAGGAGGTGTTGGAAAAACAGAGCGGCTTGCCGTTGGTCAAGGGATTGACCGCGCGCATAAGAACGGTGTAGTTCCCCGCCGTCAGGCCGTGCGGATACTGCGCCAGCGAAAAGGCGACGTCGGTGTTTCTGTCAATCACCGAGGTAAGCTTCCAGGCCGTGGGCCAGATGGCGGCGAGACGCCCGCCTTTGTCGAGCATGGCGACCTGCACCGGCCAGTCGTAGTAGAAGGGCGCGACCCCCCGGTTCTGGATCCTGATTGAAACCTGCAGGGAATCCGACCGGACCGTGTCCGGA
>DATFYJ010000025.1:0-2279 GCA_035315105.1 Chitinivibrionales bacterium | reverse complement strand
CGTAACCCTTCATGTGCCGCTTGCCGCCTCCGGATCAAACGCCACGCTGCGGATGGTAAACAGTGACTTCATCCGTTCCATGAAGAAAGGCGCGTTTCTCATAAATACCAGCCGGGGAAACGTCATCGACGAAGCCGCGCTCATAAAAAACCGGGACAGGCTCGATGCCGTTGTGCTTGATGTATGGCAAAACGAGCCGACGCCTGATCCGGCGACCGTCGCGCTCTGCGATGTCGCCACGCCGCATATTGCCGGCTACTCGTACGACGGGAAGGTGCGCGGCACGGAAATGATCTGCGCTGCGGCGGGATCGTTTTTCTCCATGGGGAACACATGGCGGCCGCCGCAGACGAGCATGAGAAAACTCGTTTGTCCGTCGGTGCGAGACGCGGACATGGCAGTGGCGGAAGCGGTGACACGAGCGTATCCCCTTCAGGAAGACAGCACGAGGTTTAAAAAAATTCTTTCCTTGAAACAGGATGAGCGGGGAGCATTCTTCGACGAAATGCGGCGCAGCTACCATCAGCGTCTTGAATTTCACCATTACTCGGTATGTACAAACAAGGATATGCCGAAATCCGCGGTTTCAATGCTTGCGGCACTGGGGTTCAGCATGAAAATAGGCGGAGCGGAAGGAAAACACTAGTGGAAAAGAAATGCGACATCGGGGTTGTCGGGCTTGCCGTCATGGGCGCCAATCTTGCGCTCAACATGGCCGACTGCGGATTTTCGGTGGCGGTTTACAACCGAACGCCTGAAAAAACACGTGAATTTCTCCTCGGATCGGCCCCCGGCAAGGACATTGTTGCGGCAGGATCGCTTGCGGAGATGGCAAAGCTCCTTGTCCGCCCGCGAAAGATTCTGCTCATGGTAAAAGCCGGAAAGCCGGTTGACGACGTCATCGACACGCTGCTTCCGCTTCTTTTACCGGGTGATTGCATCATTGACGGCGGCAATTCGCATTTCGCCGACACGCAGCGGCGCGCAGCGCGCGTGGAGTCGGCAGGCATGCTGTATGTCGGATGTGGTGTTTCGGGCGGCGAAGCTGGTGCGCGCAACGGCCCGTCCCTGATGCCCGGCGGAACCGCGGCCGCATGGCCGATGGTGCGGCCTGTTCTCCAGAAAATCTGCGCAAAAGCCCCGGACGGCACTCCGTGCTGCGACTGGGTCGGACCGGACGGATCGGGACATTTCGTGAAAATGGTCCACAACGGCATCGAATACGGCGACCTGCAGCTCATAGGCGAATCGTACCAGTTCCTCCGCGACGGGCTCGGCTTCGGTGCTGCCGAATGCTCGGAAATTTTTGCAAGGTGGAACAAAGGAGAACTGGAAAGCTATCTCATAAAGATCACGGGGGATATTCTGGAATTCCAGGGCGACGACGGAGCGTACCTTGTCGACAGGATCCTTGATGTGGCGGCACAGAAGGGCACCGGCGCATGGGTCGCTGCAAGTTCACTTGACCTTGGTGTACCCGTTACCCTCATTGCAGAAGCGGTGTTTGCAAGGTTTCTGTCCTCGGCACGAGACGAGCGGACTGCGGCGGCCGCAGCGCTCAAGGGCCCGGATAGGAAAGTCGCGGGGGATAGAAACCTGTGCATCGCGGACCTTGAGGGCGCACTTTTTGCCTCGAAGATCGTGAGCTATGCGCAGGGGTTCATGCTGCTGCGCGCTGCCTCGGCTGCGTTCTCGTGGAATCTGGATCTGGGAAAAATTGCGCTCCTGTGGCGTGCGGGATGCATCATCCGCAGCGGGTTTCTCGACAGGATACACCGGGCCTTTGCGCATGATAAAAATTTATCGTCGCTTGTTATTGACGGCTATTTCCGCAACGCGCTTGCCCAATCCCAGGACGGATGGAGAAAAACCATGTCTGCGGCTGCTTTCGCAGGCATTCCAATGCCTGCGCTTTCTGCAGCGCTGTCCTTTTACGACGGATACCGGTGCGACCGGCTCCCTGCAAACCTGTTGCAGGCTCAGCGCGACTATTTCGGTGCGCACGGCTACGAACGGGTGGACGGGTCTAGAGGCAAGTTCATTCACACCGATTGGATAGGTCGTGGAGGCACTTTTGCATTGGGGAGCCGCAATGCATAATAAATCCGTTGTGCAGCACGAATTCTGATCGAACATTCATTCCACAAAGGAGGAGTTCATGGTTGACATGATCAAGAAAACGCTTCTTGCAGGCGTGGGACTCGCGTTCATGACAAAAGAGAAGGCGGAGGAAGTGGCGAAGAAATTCGTGCAGGACACGAAAATCGCGGAAGGCGAGG
>DATFYJ010000024.1:0-2244 GCA_035315105.1 Chitinivibrionales bacterium | reverse complement strand
CCAGGCAGGACTGGAGGTCCCGCCAAAGCGGGATGCCGCCCGGACCCGGCCCCGTGGGCCATAGGGCCGTGGCGGCCCGAGGCCGAAGGCCGAGACCGGAAGGACGGCCGCCGCCGTGAAACGGCGGGGCGCCCAATTTTTTATTTTGGAATTAGGTGAATTTATGGATCGCGTGTGTGTAGCTATGAGTGGCGGCGTCGATTCGTCCGTGGCGGCAGCGTTACTCAAGCAGCAGGGCTTCGACGTCTGCGGTGTCACCATGAAACTGGTCGACAGCGCGCCTAAGGATGGCGGGTCGCCACGCTCGTGCTGCGGGTACGACGCCGGCCGCGACGCAAAGCTCGTGGCCGACGCCATCGGCATTCCCCATTACACCATCAACGCGGTTGATGTGTTCCGCGAAGCCGTGATGGCCGATTTCGCCGCCGAATACCGCCGGGGCAGGACCCCGAATCCCTGCGTGCGGTGCAACCAGTTTGTCAAGTTCGATTTCCTTATGAAGAAAGCCGATGAGCTCGGCTGCCGCTATCTGGCAACAGGACACTATGCCGTTATCAGGGAGGGAAAGCTTTACAGAGGAAAAGATCAGGCAAAGGACCAGTCATATTTTCTGTACCCGGTTTACGGCGCAGAAATCGATCGCATTCTCTTCCCGGTGGGGGAAAAAACAAAGGATGAGGTCCGGAGCATCGCGGCGGGCCTCGGACTCATCACCGCGCAAAAGCCGGAAAGCCAGGACATCTGCTTTGTCGAAGACGGCAACTACGCCGGATTCCTTGATAAGGAATTGCCGCCTGAGGGCGGGCCGATTATTGACAAGACAGGAAAAGTGCTGGGCCGCCACAACGGCATCCACCGGTATACCATCGGCCAGAGAAAAGGCCTTGGCGCGCTCGGAACAAAAATGTTTGTGAAGGAGATACGTGTCGCGGAGAACACGGTGGTGGCGGGGACTGAGGACGAACTTCTGGCAACTGCAATTGTCGCGACCGGGGCCATCATCGCGCCCGGGTACCGTTTCGACGACGCGGAATACGGCGTTCAGGTGAGATACAGAACCGCGCCGGTTCCGGCAGCGGTTTCACTGTCCGACTCCAAAACCCTCCATATAACCTTGCGCGAACCGGTGCGCGCGATTGCGCCGGGACAATCCGCGGTTGTTTACAAAGGGGACATGGTGGTCGCGGGCGGGATCATTGAGAGGGCGGGGTGAAGGGAATGGCGGATCGCCGGGCAAATTCCCCGGATCCTTGAGCGTCGTTCGCCGAACGGACTATTACGATGGCGGTAAGGAGGGTTTACAAAAGAAAAGAGTACAAAAGTCTTTCGCGCCAACCGTCAATTTTCTATATTCAATATAAAGGGGGGGGGGTATATGCCAAATCTGTTCCTCGGTCGATACCCTGCGCCGCCGATACCCATTTCGAAAACCGGCAAAGCATCCTTCGGCCGCTCCACCCACAACTTCATCGTTCTCACCGAGCCGCGCGTAAGCCGTTTTCATGCGCAGATTGAATGGCAGAAGAGCAACAACCGCTTTGTCGTCACCGACCTCGGCAGCGCAAACGGGACCTTTATCAACGGCAAGAAGATAAAAATGCGCGAGCCCCAGCCATTGAACGAACGGGACAAAATCCGCATCGCCTCCACGGTTTACACGATCCGGTTCGTGGACGATCCGGACACCATCATGGACGAATACGAAGACCTTATACAGCAGACCTCGCATGAACAAACGGAAATCGTCAGTCCCTCCAGAATAGCAAACCTGCCGAAGCAGCCGTCATTTTCCGGCGGCCTCGAGCACCTGTGCCCCATCGAGCTTTTCCAGATCCTCGAGACGGGTGAAAAAACCGGCCTGCTCACGATAAAAACCAATGCCGGCGACGGCAGCTACACGATCCTGAAGGGAAAGGTTCTCACCGCCCAATTCAAGAACCTGCTCGGTGAAAAAGCGGTGTACGAAATCCTTAAAAGCCAGCGGGGAACGTTTGAATTCCTGCCGGAGCTGGGCGATATCACCAACCCGCAAATCGAGCTTGCAACGTCCGTGCTCATCATGGAAGGATGCAGATTGCTGGATGAGGCGACATCAAAAGCGCCCAAGGTTACCGCCCGGTAATCCGAATTGTCAAGTGGAAAACGAAGCGCGGACAATCTGCTCTTGCCGGCAGGCGCGCTTTTGCTCATCAGTTCATTAGTATGATGACATAGTTTCGATGTCACCCTGAGCTTGTCGAAGGG
>DATFYJ010000023.1:0-7839 GCA_035315105.1 Chitinivibrionales bacterium | reverse complement strand
ATTCACCCTCCGCGCAGGCCGCAGGAGTTCAATGGCGACATCATGCCCCTTTTCCCGGAGCGCATGAACGACGGCAAGACCGAGTTTGGCCGTATTTCCCGTCTGTGAATGGACAAATACGCCGATCTTCATGACCATACTCCTTGCTCACTTCAGGCGGAACAGGGAATCCGCGACGCCGACCGCCACGCGGGGTTTCTGCGCGCGCAGCGAAAAACCCGCAACGGTGTCGGCCTTGAAAACTGCCGCGGTGTCCCCGACAACCGCAATGGTGATGTTCGCCGGGTCCAGGTATTTTTTTGCTGCCGCAAGGACGTCTGCTTTTGTCAAGGCATTGATCCGGTCGGGGAACTTTGCAAAATGGTCGGCCGGCCGCCGGAGATATTCGTTGTCGGCGTAGTTGTCCACGATGTCGGCAGGCGAGCGGAACATTGACGGCAGGCCGTCGATGAGCTCCTTCTTGGCATGCGCGAGTTCCTCATCGGTCACACCGGAATCACGGATCCGTTTGACTTCCTCAAGCGAAATCGCCATAGCGCGGCTCGCGGTCTCGTTCTTGGTGTGGAATTCGATGAAGAAGGTGGCGGGGAAGAAGTAATTCGATCCCGCGCTGGAGTAGACAACGTAGGCGAGCCCCTCGTCGGACCTGACCTTGGTGCCGAGGCGTGAGGTGAACCCCTCGCCGCCGAGAATCATGTTGAGCAGCTGGACGGCGTAGAAATCGTCGTTGGGCCGCTTGAAGAGCGGGAGCCCCATCCGGATGTAGCTCTGGCTTATCGGCTTGTTGACAAGCACGCATTTTGCGAGGGGCTTCACGGCAATGGCCGGAAACGCGGTATCCGCCGGCGCCGCCGCCTTCGGAAAGAGCGCGGCCAGCTTGCGCGCCAGCGCCGCGCGGTCGAATTTGCCCGCCGCGGCCACGATCATGTTCTCGGTCCTGAATACCTTTTTGTGAAGCTCAATAAGGTCTTTCCTGGTTATTTTGCCGATGGTCTCGGGAAAGGGAATGCGGCTGTTCGGGCCGTCTTTGTACATGGCTTTTTCGTAGGCGGCGTCGAGAACGGGGTCAGGGTTGTCGAACCGGTGGGCAATCGACTCAAGGAAAATCGACGTCTGCTTTTTCACCTTTTTTTCCTCGAATGAGGGATGAAAAAGCACCTGCGACAGAATGTACAGACACGTGTCCATGTATTCGGACAGGCACGCGCACGAAAAGGACATGCGCGTGTCGGAGGCCGAGACCGCAACATGCAGGGCGTACAGGTCGATAACGGCGTCGAGCGTGTCGGCGTTGTAGGCTGCGGTCCCCCCGAGTCGCATGAGGGAGGTCATGAGCGAGGAAATTCCCTCCTTGCCGGCCGGATCACAAATTGCGCCGTAGTGCACGATGCCGGTAAGCTGGAAATAGGGCAACGTGTGGTCCTCGGCGATGTAGGCGACAAGGCCGTTGTCGAGCACCTGGCGGTACGGCCCGCCGAGCGGGACCTTCCAGCCGAGCGGCGGATACGCGATTTTTGACGGATGGGAAGGAACCTGCGCCTGTGCAAAGGCGCAGGACGCGAGGGCCGCCAGAACGAAAACCATGCGGGCTGTTCGTATTCTCATGTGTCAACTTTCCTTGTTGCTGCGGACGGTGTATGCCCGGACGCCGCCTACTGCTTCTGCAGCAGTACTCCCACGGTCGCCTTATCGAAATCGAAGTATTTCCTCACGATGGCCGGCACGTCTTCGGGACGCACCGCGTCGATCCGGTCCGGATACGAAAGCATGGCTTTCCAGGAACCCAGCCGCTCGAACCATGCCAGCCGGTCCGACAGCCCTTCCAGGCTTCTCAGGTTGGACACGAACGACATGCGGATCGAATTCTTGATCCGTTGCATCTCCCTCGGGGACGGGGGCCTTGCGGCAAGGGAGGCAATTTCCTCCCTGATGATTTTTTCGACCCGGGCCGGGTCGGTGTCCTTCTTGAGCGTCGCCGCCAGCTCGAAATACCCGTCGTGGAGCTTGAATGCGTTGCTTGCCTCGGCGGACGTGCAGATGTCTTCGCGGTTGACAAGCCGGTCGTACAGCCGCCCGCTGCGGCCCGAAAGGATCGATTCGAGAACATCCAGTTTGTAAAGATCCTCATTGTCGTACCCGGGCGTGTGAAACATGATGTCGATCTGGGGCGTGGCGTCGTCGCGTACGGTAAATCTTGTCTCTCCGATTGTCGCCGGCTCGCGCGTCACCACTTCCTGCTTGGGCGCGGCCGCACGCGGGATGCCGCCGAAATAGCGTTTGATGTCGGTAATAGCCTTTGCCGGAGCAATGTTGCCCACGAGCACGAGCACCGCGTTGTCGGGCGTATAGTATTGTTTGACATGACGGGCAAGGTCCTGTATGGTGTAGTTCTCGATGTCCGATTTCCAGCCGATGGTGGGGAGACGGTAGGGGTGCGCCAGATAAAAAAGCGAGTTGAGATATTCGTAGAAACGGTTGGTGGGCTGGTTCTCCCAGCGCATCCTGCGCTCCTCGAGAACCACATCGCGTTCGCTGTAAAATTCGCGGAACACGGGGTTCGCCATCCTGTCGGACTCTATCCAGTAGAAAAGCTCCACTTTGTTTTTCGGCAGGGTGACGATGTAGGCGGTCATGTCGTCGCCGGTCCAGGCATTGAGATGGGTCCCGCCGTTGTCCATGTACAGTTTCCAGATCTCGTCTTTTTTGATGTACGCGCGTTCCTTCTCAATGTACCCGAGTATTTCCGCGCGCAGCCGAACGCAGGAGGCGGCCGTGTCCGGTATGCCCCGGTTCTTCATGGCATAGATGATTTTGTCAACCGAGTCGATCTTTGCGAGCCACACCGATTCCTTTGTAAAATCGGCAGTGTTGAGCCGGTGCGTCCCCTTGAACATCATGTGCTCGTACATATGGGACAGGCCCGACCTGCTGAACTGCTCGTACATCGATCCCACAAAGTAGTACAGCCGGCACGAGACCACGGCGACGTTCGTGTCCGGCACGACGATGATGCGGAGTCCGTTCTTCAGCGTGTCGTAGGTCACCGGCACGTTGATGTCGTACGCCGAAGCGGCCAGCGAGGCCAGCGCAACGGCAACAAGCGAAATTCTGAATCTGCGCATAAATTTCTCCAGGGTGGCGGCTATAATGCTTTTTCCACGGTCTGTCTCAGGGTCTGATAACCGTAATGCAGAAGAAGGTGGTCGAGCAGCACCATTGCGGTGAAGTTCTCGGCAACCGGCCACACCCGTGCCACAATGGTGGGATCGCGGCGCGTAATGGCGGCGAGTTCCTTGTTTTCGAGGCTGTATTTGTCGACGGTGTGCTGTTTCTTTGCAATGGTGGGCGTCGGTTTTACTGCGAGCCGGACAATGAGCGGAGCACCGGTGGCAAGGCCGCCGGTAACGCCGCCCGCGTTGTTCGAATCAAATATAACTTTGCCGTTAACGGAATGCATCTGATCGTTGCTCTGGATGCCGGTCATGTCCTTGACCGCCATGCCTGCGCCGACCTCCACCGCCTTTACCGCGCCGATGCCGAGCATCCTGCCGAGCTCGGCGTCGAGCTTGTCGAACACCGGTTCGCCGAGCCCCGTGGGAAGGCCGGTGGCAACAATTTCCACCACACCGCCGCTGGAATCGCCGCCGGCCGTGATCGTGTTGATGGCCTTGACCATTGCGTCGGCGGTACCCATGTCCGGACAATTGAGCACCGGGTGGACGTCGTACTTTTTACGTATGTCGCCGGCTTTCATTGCAGGCCCGCGCTCGCGTATCGCGTCTATTTCATTCTCGATTTCGGCGAACACCGCGGCCTTTTCGAGGAACCGCATCTCAGGCGTGATGCGGCGGTTTGTGTACACCTCTCGGTAGAACGGGTCGAGGTCGCGCCGCATGGTCTTGTATGAGTTTGTGCGGCGCTCGATGGTTTCAAGCGAAAGTTCGGGGCAGCGGACGCCGGCCGCTTCCTTCACATAGGCGAACACCTTGATGCCGCATTTCGCAAGGACCTTCTTGGCGATGGATCCCGCCGCGACGATGGTCGAGGTGTAGCGGCCGGAAAAAATGCCCGCGCCGACCGCGTCGTCGTCCGGGCCGTACTTGATAAACGACGCATACGACGCGTGCCCCGGCCTCGGCGTCCGGTTGGTGTCCTGATACTGTTTGACATGCACAAAGTGGCGGTCGAGGTTGGGGATCAGGACCGTGATCGGCGTGCCGTTGGTGTGGTTCCTGTTGCCCGCGTTCTCAATCGTGTCGGCCGGATTGACGCCCGTATACATAATAGGAAGGTCGGGTTCCTTGCGCGGGGACGAAAGTTCGTCTGTTCCTGGTTTGCGCAGAAGCAGATCGGCATAGATCTCCTCTTCGGAAAGCAGCAGCCCGGGCGGAACTCCCTGCACAACTGCGGTAAGCCCTTCCTGGTATGATCCACCGGCAACGGTCACCTGGAAGAAACGGCCGAAATGGCATCCGATCATGCTTTCAGCGTCCTTTGTTCGATGGTTTGTCCGGCTGCATTAAGTCCAAGTAAAATACATAAATTTCGGCGCGGTCCACATGCGAAACATCAGGCGTTCGAAAAAAAAATATGCCGCAAGCCTGATGAACGGGAACCTTTCGCCCGCATCTGCGTATTTTATATCACAGGAAAGGGGATGAACCATGGAACGGTCGGTTCGGATCAAGGACAGGAATAGGAGCTACGCGCTTATTGCCGGGCTTATTCAGCCCGGCCTTGGGCAGATATACAACGGAGAATTGACAAAGGGCCTCTGCTTCTTCGCCATATTCCTCGTGGCCCTGGTGGCCGGAATGCGCATTACGCTTTTCCTGCCCGCGCCGGCGCTTCTTCTGGGAACAGGCCTCGTGTCGGTTGCGGTCATGGCATTCTACATCTGCTTCGGCATTGAGGCATGGAAAGCGGCATCGTCGCGGGGCAAAGGCTACATGCTCAAATGGTACAACCGCTGGTACGTGTATGCCGTCTTGTTCATGGTGTGTTCTGGTTTTGTCATGGGCGCGGCATATTCGTACACGTCGGACAACATCATGCAGTTCTGTCATGTGGTCACCGGCTCCATGACGCCTGCCGTGCTTCCGGGCGATTACGTGGTTGTTGACAAAACGTATTATCGGCACCATCCGCCTCGGAAGGGGGAGGTGATTCTGTACCGCTATCCCGACGACAGAAGCAAGCTCTACATCAAACGTGTCGCCGGCCTGCCCGGCGATACAATGAAAACCGGAGACGGCGAGGCGGTGGTGCCGCATGGTCATGTTTTCGTTCTTGGAGATAATGCCGAACATTCGGACGATTCGCGGCACTATGGCCCTGTTCCTCTCTCAGACGTGCTCGGCAAGGCGCGGCTGGTTTACTTTTCACTAGGTGACAAAATGGAAATACGACCGGAGAGGATCGGGCTCTGTTTGCCGTAGGGAGCGGACAAGGCGCGGATGATCGATTGCGTCCCGGCCACAGCCTGGCACGGCGGCTTGTATTTTTCTTTCATGCCCTATATTGTCACCTTTCTCCCTTCCGACAGGTCGGGGCCGGTCCCCGCCGGCACCCGCGTTTCCGACGCCGCTGCATTGCTCAACGAGACCGACCTCCACCTCGAATGCGGAGGCAAGGGCACCTGCGGCAGGTGCGAGATCGACCTCGTGAGGGGGAGCGTCAAAAAAGCCGGGAGGGTGATGTCGTCGGGCCGGGCCGGCGATCCGGCGCGGCTTCTCGCGTGTCAATGCACCGTGATCGGCGACGCCGTATTTTCGGTGGTGCCCGAGAGAGCGGGCGAGGCGCGCACCCTGTCGCTGGGTAATGACATCGCCGCAATCGATCCCGCGCTGCTTCCTTCCGCAAAGGACATTTCTCCGGTTATCCAAACCGTTTCGCTGCGTGTCAAGGAACCTTGCGCCGGGGCGGGCGATTCCGACCTTTTGCGCCTGGAAAGGGCGTTTTCCGAAACGTGCGGGGCCGAACAGCTCCGGTGCGGACGCGATATGCTTTGTTCTCTCCCCGGGGCGTTGCGGGCAAAGGACGGACTCGTTACCGTCCGTGTCAAGAGAGATCCGGGCCACGCGGAAATAGTCTCCGTGGAGGCCGGGGCCGCGGCGGAAAAGCAGATCGGCATCGCCTGCGACATAGGCACCACGACAATCTCCCTGCACTGCGTCGACCTTGCAGGCGGCCCGGTGCTTGCCAGCAGGTCCGATTACAACGCGCAGATCAGGCGGGGCGCGGACGTGATAACCAGGATCGAATACGCCGGGAACGGAAAGCGGCGCGCGGAGATGCGCTCGCTGGTGCTTGCCACGATCAACGGTCTTATCGATACTGCACTTGACGAATTGGAAATGCCGGCCGACAACATCTTCAACGTTGCGGTCGCGGGCAATACCACCATGGTGCATCTGCTGCTCGGTCTGCCTGCGCAGGGCATCCGCGAAAGCCCGTATGTCCCGGTTGTCAATGCACCCGGGATCATGACCGCCGCGGAGACGGGGATCCGTGCAAACCCGGCCGCGGCGGTTTCAATCGCGCCGGGCGTCGGCAGCTATGTGGGCGGCGACATCACGTCCGGGCTGCTCACCACGCCGATAATCGATGACGACAAAAATATCAGCCTGTTCATGGACATCGGCACCAACGGAGAAATTGTGATCGGCAACGCCGAGTTCCTTCTGGCTGCCGCGTGCTCGGCAGGGCCGTCGTTTGAGGGATCGGGAATCAAGTGCGGCATGCGGGCCGCGGCCGGAGCAATCGAATCGTTCGAGACCGACGCTGCCATGGAAAAGGTGCGGCTCGGCGTTATCGGCGGCGGAAAGCCGAAGGGCATTTGCGGATCAGGGCTCATTTCACTGCTCGGCGAATTGTATTCAAAAGGTCTTGTCGACAGAAGCGGCAGAATAGCGGACGGCGTTCCGGCGTCGCGCGTCAAAAAGATAGAAGGTACAAAGGGACTCGTTCTTGTCAAATCTGCAGGCGGGCACGGCGGAAGCGAGATCGTGATCACCGAGGCCGACATCGAGAACCTTGTCCGCACCAAGGCCGCGATCTACGCGGCCTGCGATCTCATGTTGTCGAACATCGGCCTCACTTTCGAAAGCATCGCGCACGTGTTCATCGCGGGCGGATTCGGACGGTTCATCGACGTCGAGAAGGCCGTGCGCATCGGCATGCTGCCCGACATTCCCCGCAGCCGGTTTTCTTATCTCGGCAATTCTTCGCTCACCGGCGCCACGCTTGCGCTCCTGTCAAAGGCACGGCGCGACCAGCTTAGGGCCATTGCCAAGCGCATGACCTACGTCGACCTCTCGTCAGACAGCCGGTACATGGACGCGTATGTTGCCGCGCTGTTCCTGCCGCACACCGACCTGGCAAGGTTCCCGAGCACGGGCCGCTAGAAGACGGCGCTTGCTTTCGGCTACTCCCTTGATGTTCACCGGGAGATTGTCGATTCTCATATGCATACTTGTTGTATTTTCCGGATTGTGCGCTTCGTGTCTCTACTCGCGAGCACTATTCCGGCAATTCCGCCGGAAAAGTTCACTGCGTCGTACCTGACAACGTAGTTCGGAAACGTCGATGAACCCTACCGCCACTCCTGCAGCAAGCAAGATCGGGCTGTCCGATGTTGCCATCCTTCTGCTCGAACGCAGGCGCTTCTTCTGTCTCAGCATGGCGTTCTGGTGCCTGGCCGGCCTTGCCGCCGGCGGCCTGTTCGCCACATGCTACAATGCACGGGCCGTTATTACAAAATCTAACCCGGAAAGGCTGACAGACCTGAGCTTTCTTGCAGGAAAGAACAAACGCGTTGCGGAAATCTTCAAATCGGCG
>DATFYJ010000022.1:0-2427 GCA_035315105.1 Chitinivibrionales bacterium | reverse complement strand
CGCTGCCGTATTTTGATGTCCACGTGGCCGGATTGTCGACAGGATGGCCGTAGTAGGTGAATGCCGTTTTTGCAACATTACGCTTGTTGACAAATACCAAACAGCGGTCGAACGACCAGTCGTAGTTTCTGCCGACCAGCGGCTGGTCGCCTTTATGCAGGCAGAACGCCGAGCAGCAGAAGCTTTCGGTCACTGCCAAGAATAGCACTGCAACCGTCTTGATCAGCAGGGGTTTGATGTGCATAGGTGATGCTCCCTACGGGGAATATAGCCAATTGCGCTCATTTTTGCCAAATTTGGTTAGGCGGGTTCTATAGGTTGGAGGTGGGGGATAGAGGACTTGCCGGATCAAGCACATGCTCTGGCGAACGCAGTTGCTGTTTGGATTATTGTCGGGCAGTTCCTCGGTGGGGCCTCACACTTCGTCCATTCAAATAGAGCGGGCGGCCCGCACCTCGATTAAAGACACAGACCGCCCGCAGTCTCGACGAACTTCGCTTACTTCGATTTCGCATAATCGACCATTCCCTGAAAATCAACCATCACCACCGGTTCGTTTCCGACAACCCAGCCGTCGTGGCCCGGAGGAATATTCGAAATATCACCGGGCTTGCAGTCGAACTTGGTGCCGTCGTCCATCTTGACATGCAGCACGCCGGACACGTGATACTGGAAGTGCGCGGCCTCGCAGCTTGCGGTCTTGGCGATGGGTTTCACCGACGTCGACCATCGCCACCCCGGTTGCAAGACCGCCCGGCCGACCGCTGCGCCGTTGAAATTGACAAGTTCAAGTTTCCCTTTTGGAAATTCACGGACCTCATCGGGTTTTGAAAGGTTTTTCACTACCGCATTTCCCATAGCACGCCTCCTTTTAATAAGGTTGAGGACTGATGATCTTGCTGCTTAACATGAAGGACACACCGCATCATTCACGCGAACCGTCAACTCCATTTAATGTTCATCAAATAGTGTGCCATGACCAGGACCCCTCAGGAGTGCCTTACTATGAGGACTGGCTGATGCGGCGACTTTCAAATACTGGCAGATTTGAATGCGATTTCCCAGATTTGCAAATTACCGCCACCCCATGTCCTGGGTTTCCTTTGTGGAACTGCGCTATGATTATCGATCGGTTTCATGACATTGATTTAACCCTGTCCGTATTGAAAAAGCGATGCAAAGATGCGCCAAACGCACTATGTTTAAGTAATCTGAAAAGAATTTTGCCGATTGCATTTGCTCATCTTGGACTTATTTTCGAGCAAAAGGAGTCCTTCTTCCAAGGAGGTTGTCATGCGCTCCAAATTCATACGTCCCGTCCTCGTGCTGTCATGTCTTTTAGGCATTTTCCCCATTTCAGGTTTCGGCGCCACAATGACCATCGGGCCCAACAAGGAAGTGCTGCTCAACGGTGCGCCGTTTTTTCCGATCTTCACCTGGCTGCAGAACGCCCCGCTCATCGCAACGGAAAAGACCTACGGCATCAACACGTTCGTGGGGCAGGGAGACAACTCGACCGCGCTTGACTACTGCAACGCGGCCCAGGCGCAGGGCGTGTATGCCGTGCCGTCGTGGGACTCGGGCGAGGCGGCCTCGGTGAAGACGCACCCGGCAATGCTCGGCTGGGTGTTCGGCGACGAGCCGGACCTGCAGGGAAACGATGTGACGCCGTCGGCGATCCGGACGCAGTACAACGCCATCAAGGCGGCCGACCCCGCTCACATCACCTTTCTCACCATCACGTCGGGGTTCTACAGCGGCGACGCTCTGCCGGCCTGGATGAACAACAGCGATTCCATGTATTACAGCTACCCGAAGTACACCGACCTTATCGGGTTCGACTATTACCCGGTGTACGGCTGGTGCAGGCCTGACTGGATCTACAAGGTGCCGGGTGCCCAGGACGAGCTTGTCAACAAGTACTGCGGGGGAACAAAGAGCACCTACCAGTGGATCGAGTGCGTCAAGACGTCGGGCCAGTGGTGCTCGATCCCTTCGCGGGGCACGTACGACGGGCCGTACCCGAACGAAATCACCGACGAGGTCTGGCTCGCAATAATAAAGGGCGCGAATGCCATCGGCTACTTCACCCATTCGTGGAAATGTCCGGGATATTCCCAGTGCTGCCTTTCCGATTCGCAAATAGCAATGCTCAAGAAGGTGAACGGCCGCATCACGGCGCTCACCGGCGCGCTGTGCGGGCCCGATTCCAAAATCGCGGTGACGGTGCAGTCGAACGACCTGAAGGGAAATATCGAATTTCGCGCAAAGGAATACGGCGGAAGCCTGTATATAATCACGGCACAGGTGATCAACCTGAGCGGCAGCAAGGACACCCAGCAGGCCACGATTACGGTGCCGGGCTTAACGGGGAGCATAACGGTGTACGACGAGAACCGCACCATCACTCCGGCAGGCACTTCGTTT
>DATFYJ010000021.1:0-2014 GCA_035315105.1 Chitinivibrionales bacterium | reverse complement strand
GGTACGCATTGTACAACGTTGCGCCTGCAACCGAACTCCAGGTGACCGAAATGCCGGACGCCGAGACTCCCTTTGCCGCCACGTTTCCGGGAAACGCCGTGGTCGAGCCCACGGCCGAGGACTTCGGCGATTCGCCAAGGCTGTTGACGCAGCTTACCTCATAGTAATAGTAGGCCCCGACAACAAGGCCCGTGTCGAAAAAGGTGTCCGTCACCACATTCTTTACAAACACGGATGAGCCGGTGTCGCTGGTGCTGCCCCTATAGACTTTGTACGATGCGACGTCGAGCACCCTCACCCACGTCACGCAAATGCCGCTGAGGGACGAGCCGACCGCCCTGATGCTGAGCGGCGCAGGCGGTTTGGCGGCAGCCCCGGTGCTGGCCGGGTTTCCGCAGGAAAGGAGAATCGCGGTTGTCAATAGCCCGGCAAGAAGAAAGGAGCACCCGAGCTTCATGGCGGTTTGTTTGATGGAGGTGGGATTGTTCGGCACCATGCCATAAATATAGAACCGTGCGGAAGAAAGGTGGGATAGGATAGAGCTTGCATGATAATACAATTCCAAGAAAAGAAAGACTTGGGCGCCCCGCCGCTTTGCGGCGGCGGCCCCACCCCTTCGGGTGCTTCCAAGGGTCGTCCTTCCAGGCTCGGCTACTCGCCTCGTTGCCGGTCCGCCCTATGCCTGTCGGCCGGGTCGGCCGGCAATGTGCTCCAGCACACCCTACGGTCCTGCCTGGCGCGCGTCAACGGAAACACTTTCTGTAAAGCACCGTTTTCTACGCCATTCGATATCCTTAAGAAATCAGCCATGGTCTTTCTTGTTTTTCAACTCTTCAGCATTAAACTAACTTTCTTGGTGCCCCCGCAGCAGAAGTTTCTTTCTTGCAAACCAACCAACTTGGGGGCTACCCACGAGGGGGTAGCGCAGGACGCCGAAGGCGGCCGGAGCGAGGGGGAACCTTCCCCCACAAGACACTCTTTTATTTTGCAAGCGGCGGGGCGCCCAATGATTTATCTTGAATTGTCAACATCTTCCCCAACTTCCCTCCCACTCAAATTCACTCATGAACTAATTTTCTATCCTGTCATGCAGAGAATCATCAAAAAGGAACAGCTCTCAGAACTCGTCTACCGCTACCGGGTCGATGCGCCGCGCGTCGCAAGGATGCGGAAAGCCGGGCAGTTCGTGATCGTCCGCGCCACCACCGAGGGCGAGCGCATCCCCCTCACCATCGCAAACGCGAACGCGGCGGAGGGCTGGATCGAGCTAATTTTCCAGGTCGCGGGAAAATCCACCACGATTCTTTCGATTCTCGTCGAAGGCGACAATATCATCGACCTCGCCGGGCCGCTCGGCAGGCCCACGCGCATCGAGCATTTCGGCAAATGTTTGTGCATCTGCGGCGGGGTCGGCGCAGCGCCGCTGTATCCGATCGTTGCGGCGCTCAGGGACGCGGGCAACGAAATCACCACAATATTGGCCGCCCGCACCGCGAATTTGCTGTTGCTGGAGAAGGAAATGAAGCAGGTTTCGGAGCGCGTCATCGTGTGCACCGACGACGGCTCGCGCGGCGAAAAGGGATTCGCCGCGGACAGCGTCAAAAAACTCCTTGAGGCCGGCGCGAAATTCGACTTCAGCGTTATCATCGGGCCGGCCATGATGATGAAGGTCACCTCGGCCGTCACCGTTGCCGCGGGCATTCGCACCATGGTTTCTCTGAACCCCATCATGATCGACGGCACGGGCATGTGCGGCGGATGCCGCGTGACCGTGGGCGGGGAGACGAAATTCGCGTGCGTTGACGGACCGGAATTCGATGCGAGCAAAATAGACTGGGACGAAATGATGCGGCGGCAGAGCGGCTACCGCACGTTCGAAAAGAGCGCGCTCGAGAAGCACCATTGCATCGTGACAGGCAGGCCGGCATGACGCAAAAACCCGCACACCCGGCGCGCGCTGCGCGCGAAGCGCGCAAAGCGCGCACCACACGCACGCCCATGAAGGAACAGGACC
>DATFYJ010000020.1:0-6357 GCA_035315105.1 Chitinivibrionales bacterium | reverse complement strand
CCGGTTGAAAAATTGTGTTATCCAGAGAAGCGGCGTCATGCCCTCAACGAGCGCTTTGAGCGGGATGCCAAACACTGCGGCAACGAAGGTGTTGTGCCGGTAGCCGAGCGTTTTGGGCAATATTTCCGACCATTGTATCATCAACAGGGCGAAGCACACCGAGTATAAACCCACCCATTGCACGCCGAAAAGGTCCGCAAACTGGGTTCCGGACAACGCCGCACCGACGGTGTTCGCAAACGTATTAATGATGAGAATGACCGCGATCGGTTTCTGGATGTTGTCCCTGAATTTCTTCCAGATCGAGCCGATGACCTGCCGTTTTTCGGACAGCTTGGCGATGTCCGCCAGCGACAGACTCATGAGGCAGGCCTCCAGGAGGGAACAGAAAAACGAAACCGACATCGCAATCACGATGGTTACGATGAGCAGGGTCACAAAAGCTCCTTTCGGAAAATGCTACCCGTACACAACGTGCACCAGCCACGTTGACAAGAACGGAAGATAGGTGATGGCCAGCACCGCCGCGAATAGAACGATGACAAAAGGGAATATCAGCCGGTACATCGAAGGCAGGTTCTCGCCGAAGCGGTACGAGGCGAGCTGCAGGTTGATGCCCACCGGCGGCATAAGATAGCCTATTTCGAGGTTGGTGAGGAAGATGATGCCCAGGTGCACCGGCTCGATGCCGAACGCCGCGCCCAGCGGCGCGATGAGCGGCACCACCACGATGATGGCCGAAAAAATGTCCATGAAGCAGCCCACCACGAGGAGCGCCGCGTTGAGCAGGAGCAAAAACACGTACTTTGAGTGGATCGTCGCTTGCGCCCATGCGGACAGCCGGGTGGGGATTTCGGCGTCGATCACGCAGAAGGAGAGCCCCTTTGCGGATGCGAGTATCACCAGAACCCCGCCGACAATGGGCACACAGGTGAGAAGCGCCGAAGGAAGGTTTTTGAGTTTGATGTCCCTGGTGATCACCACTTCGACGATCGCCACGTACAGCACCGAAATAGCGCCCGTTTCCACGAGGGTGAAGTAGCCTTTGAAGAATCCCACGAGGATGAACACGGGCAACAGGATCTCCCACGCCGATTCCCGGAGAGCAACAACGGCTTCCCGTGCGTTAAACGGCGTGCGGGGAATCTTATTGCGCCGGGAGTTGACCGCACCCACCACGGCCATTGCGGTCACCACGAAAAGCCCCGGCAGCATACCCGCAACGAACAGGTGGCGGATGTTGACATGCGAGACGACGCCGTAGAGGATGACGGCCAGGCTCGGCGGAAACAGGAGCCCCACGCTGCCGCAGGCGGTGATGAAACCTTCCGAGAACCCTTTCTTGTATCCGCTCCTGATAAGGACGAACGAAAGCAGTCCGCCGAGCGCGATCACCGTGACGCCCGACGCGCCGGTGAATGTGGTGAAAAACGCCGACACCAGAATGGCCATGAGGGTGAGGCCGCCGGGCATCCAGCCGAACAGGGCGCGGAAAAGCCGGACAAGGCGTTCGCCCGCTTTACTTTCGGAAAGCAGGTAGCCTGCGAGGGAGAAGAGCGGTATGGTGGGCATCACCGGGCCGGTGAGCATGGTGTACGCTTCGTTGGGAACCGCGGCGAGCTCCCCGCCGCCCAGCAGATAGAGCTGGGCCAGCCCGCCCAGCACCACAAAGATGGGCGCCCCGAACGGAAACGAGGCGACAAGGATCACCGCGAGCGGCAGCGCAAGCCTGCCCGCAAAAGGCAAGCCCGCCGTGAGCATGAGCGCGACCGCGACGGCGCCGCATGCTGCTATCGCCTTGTAAAGGATGCCCTTCGGCGCGTGAACGACAAACCGCAGGGCCATCACGCCGAACCCGACCGGCATGATGCATGCCGCCCACTGCGCACGCAGTGCGCCCGCCATCTGCGAAGGGTCGATGCCGACCTTAACAAATGAGTAGGCCGACCAGGCGAGGCAGGAAACCACCGCCACTGCAATGAACGAGACCGCGGTCTCGGCCCACACGCGGGCCGGGGCGGGAAACAGCGACAGGCCCGCGGTCACCGAGAGGTGGCGCCGCTCGCGCGAGGCGAACATGCCGCCAACGAACGTGATCCACAAAACAAGGTGCTGGACGTAGTCGGTGGAGCCGAGCACGCCGGTCCTGAAGAAGGTGCGCGCCGAGATTTCCAGAATGGGAATGATGCTCAGGCCGGCCAAAATGAGCACCGCGAGCGCGTTCTCTGCGCGCCGCAGCGCAATTCCGCATGTGCCAAGAAACGATTTCATGGTGGGAAGGTGCCGCCTGCTACTTCGGGTGCGCGGCGCGGTATTCGGCATCGTATTTCTTTACTGCATCGTAGACGTCGCTGCTGATATTCTTGAGGAAGCCCTTTTCGAAGCCGGCCTGGACCGCGGCGCGCCACGTGTTCTCGGCGTCCTGCGAGACGGGATTGACCACGAGGCCGTTTTTCTTCATGATGTCCACTGCCGCGACATCGGCCTTGAGGATCTCGGCCTGCATGTCCGCGCCAACCTGGGCGGCCGCGGCCTCGAGCTTAGCGGCAAGCTCCGGGTCGATTTTGGACCACGTGTTTGCGCAGACAACGATGCCGCCGATGAGCGGCGCCCATTTCATGGCGCACATGTTCTTCGCGAGCCCGAACCACTGGTACGATGCGGCCGAGAGTGCTGTGGCACTGAATGCGTCGATCATTCCGCTCTGCAAAGAAGGCATGAGGTCGGTGGGGGTAAGCGGGACGACGCGGAATCCGCTTTCCTTCCAGATCTGCGCCGCCTCGGCGTCGCCGGCCCACACGAACAGCTTCTGCTTCTTCATGTCGTCGGGCGTCACCACGGGGCTTTTGGAAAAGAAGTGCACCCATCCCACGAATGACCAGATCACGATCTTGAACCCCCGCTGCTCCAGCTCCTTCGAGAACGCCGGTTTCATCTTGTCAAGAACGTAATCGAGCTCCTCGTTGCTGCGGATGAACAGGGGAAGCTGGACCGTGACGATCTCGGGATAGATGCGGAACAGCCCCACACCCGAAAGGCCCGCCGCGTTGAGCTGGCCGATGCGCATCTTGCGCGTCATGTCCGATTCGTCGCCCACGATGCCGCCGGGATAGACCTTGAGTTCTACGGTCCCGTTGGATATCTTCTGCCACTCCGCGGCGAGCCTGCACAGCCCCTTGTCCCAGGGTGAGCCGGCGGGCGCGAGGCTACCGAGTTTGATGGTAAGGCCGCATGCCGGCGGGACATGGACAAACAGGAATATGCACGAGGCGAGAAGGACAATCGGTCGGGCGATCATTGTGCGGTGTCTCCTTCCGCGGGCAGAAAGAAATCGTCGGTATGGTCGAGCAGCCATCGCGCTTTCTGCTGGTTGAGGATGTTCACGAGCCTGTTGCCGCGGCTCTTGTTGATATTGACTTTGAGCGCGGTCTCGATCAGCGTCTTGAATTCCGGGAGGTTCTGGTTCCTTACGCACACCGTGGTCGCTAGGGCAAGGTAGGGGCTTACCTTTGCGCCGTTCGAATACTTTATGGAAAGCGCGAAATGCTCGCGGGCCTTTGCCTCGCTGCCGCCCATGGCGGCGGGCATGGCTCCGAAGTATGAGACAAAGAATTCGTGCGCCGCGCCTTCTCCGTAGCCGTCCTTGAGTTCAATCACCTTGCTGATGCAGGCCACGGCCCTGGGAATGTCGACGGTGAGGGCCACGTCGCTCTTGTCGACGGAAAACGCGGCCATCCACGACATGCCTGCCCAGTACAGGTACGAAGTGTCTCTCGCCGTCATGTTCTTGAACGCGGCCGTAAAGTCGCTTTTGGTAAGGTTTTCCGCGAAATGCGGGTGACGGAGCGAAACAGCCCTGAGGATGTAGTCGCGTCCGCGGAGGTACAGATGCTTGGCGCGCTGAAGCATTTCCTCTTTTTCGGCAAGCTCGCTTATCGACATCTGTTCCGCGGGCGACTGGACAAACGCGTACGAGTACATGCACAGGGATTTCCCGGCCGCAAGCAGGAGCGCCGGGTTGTTCGGGCTTCCGGAGAGCAGGGATTCGTACATTTTGATGGCGAACGGCAGGGCGTCTCCCACGAGCTCGGGATCGTCGTCGCCGGAGAACACCGCGGCCCCGTTGTCCTTCGACAGCGCGCCGGCAAACATGTTCGTGGCGATCTTGCCCATACAGCCAGAGAGAATAAATGTGGCCGAAACGATCGAGAAGGAAATAAGGATTCTCTTTGTAAAGAAAGCCATAGTGACCGCCGCTGTAAAATCCGTCTCTATTCACCCGCGCGTACGTACCGACCCGGCTGAATCATGCCCTGGCCGCGCTGCGCCCTGGCCCAATCTTCTTTTTGGGCGCGTTAGGCAGGACCGGAGTGGTCCCGCCATAGCGGGATTGCCGCCTGATCCCTCGCCGAAGGCGGTTGGGACAGGCGGCAACGAGGCCGACAGGCCGAGCCCGGAGGGAGGGCCGCCCGCTGTGGTTAAGGAAATTTTTCAAACGCCGCCGCCACAGCGGGAACGCCCACACATTTCAAGGTAAGGTTACTATTTCCCCCACTTTCAATATACATTTTCCTTGCCATTTGCGGCACAAGGTTGTCTTGTCGCAACTGCCGCGATCTTGGAGAATCCAATCTCAAAACGTATATTTCCCACTCGCTGTTCGACCACTAACCAAGGAGACTGCATGGATCTCGACAAGGTTATCAGGAAAGTGCCCAATTTTCCCAAGCCGGGCGTGCTGTTTTACGACGTGACAAGCATATTCACGAACCCAAAGGCATACAAATATGCGGTGGAGCGGATGCTCGATCTGTACAAAAACATTGCCGTGACCGGCGTGATTGCCATAGAAAGCCGGGGATTTCTCCTGGGTTCCTGCTTCGCGGTTGAGCGCGGCCTGCCGCTGGTGCTTGCGCGCAAGAAGGGAAAGCTGCCGGGAAAAACAATCGAAGAAAGCTACGCGCTTGAATACGGCCAGGCAACGCTGCAAATCCACAGCGAAGACCTTGTTCCCGGAAAATGGCTCATCATCGACGACCTCATCGCGACCGGCGGCACGCTCGAGGCTGTCGCGAAAATGGTGCGGCGCCAGGGCGGAGAAGTGGCCGGGATGTTCGGCATTATTGGTCTGCCGTTTCTTAAATATAAAGATAAAATAGGAGAGTATAATCCGCAGACGTTGATAAATTATTCTGGTGAATAAGATACAAGTGCATGTGGGGGATGTATCCCCCTCGCTCCGGTCTCCTCGGCCTTCGGCCTGCGGTGCCCTGCGCTACCCCCTCCGGGGTAGCCCCCATGAAGAACCGGTTGCAAGAATAAACCACAGTGTGGGGGCACCCATGAAGAGCTATTGGTAGCAATCCGTCAAGAGGAACCAATTGGCGCGTAAGCAGAAGAAGGTTGTCGGTTTTGTATTTTTCTTCCGCCATCAGCGCCGACCCTGAGGCCGGAGGATTGGACGCTCGCGTTGTTTGAGCCCGGCCAAGCCTGGCATTTACTTATGCCTTGAATTGTGCCGTGCAGGGTGTTTGACAGATATGACTGGCCGGGCGAGTTCGCGAGCGGCCCGACGGCCGAGGGATCAGGCGGCGCTGCAGGCGCGGCGTTCTTTGCCTACTTTCTTTCGCTGCAGAAAGAAAGTAGGTCGGGGTCCGGGGGTGAAGCCCCCGTAAGGAGACATTGAAATGAAGATTGACAGAATCGCTGATGTCTTGAACAGAGGAAAGCCAGGCGAAGTAATCACTATTGCCGGCTGGATCCGAACCCGCCGCGACGCCAAAGCATTCTCATTCCTCGAAGTCAACGACGGCTCGTGCGTCGCGTCGCTGCAGGTGATCGCCGACGGATCGCTTCCGAATTACGGTTCCGACATCATCAAGTTGACAACCGGCAGCGCAATCTCGTGCGAGGGCGCGCTCGCGCAGTCTCCCGGAAAGGGGCAGGCCCTGGAACTGCACTCGTCGAAGATCACGGTGTTTTCGGCCGCACCCGCAGACTACCCGCTCCAGAAGAAGCACCACAGTTTCGAGTACCTGCGCGACATAGCGCACCTTCGGCCCAGGACGAACACCATGGGCGCGGTCGCACGGCTGCGCAGCTCCCTGAGCTTCGCCGTGCACAGGTTTTTCCAGGAGCGCGGGTTCCACTACGTCCACACGCCCGTGATAACCACCAGCGACTGCGAGGGAGCGGGCGAGCAGTTCCGCGTCACGGCGCTGCCGCTCGAAAGCCTTCCGCGCGACGCAGCAGGCGGCGTTGATTTTGGCCGCGACTTCTTCGGAAAAAAAGCCGGACTCACGGTGAGCGGCCAGCTTGAGGCCGAGATATACGCGCTGGCGCTTTCACGCGTGTACA
>DATFYJ010000019.1:0-7436 GCA_035315105.1 Chitinivibrionales bacterium | reverse complement strand
ATGTTTTACAAATCAAACGTAAATGGTTACACACAGATTCTGCCGGGAATACAAATCAAAACATTAACTTATGGCGATTTAACATTATTGACGGAATATAGAATGAAAAAAGGCAGTGCTTTGCCCCAACATTCACATGTTCATGAACAAACCGGATATTTAGTGAAAGGAAATGTTTTGCTTTTCATAGGAAATGAAGAATATAACGTAACGCAAGGCGACAGTTGGTGTATTCAAAGCAATGTGAAACACAATGCTCAAATACTCTCCGATTCGGTTGCAATTGAAGTATTCGCACCTGTTCGTGAAGATTATTTGAAATTCAAACAGGACAAATAAACGATACCACATGCAGCTCAAATTTTTCAGCATAACGGTTGACAACCAAGACAAAGCCCTTCGCTTCTACACGACCGTCTTGGGCTTCAAGAAAATGGCGGACTTGCCTATGGGCCAACTCCGTTGGCTTACCGTAATCTCACCGGATGGCATCAATGGCGTCGAGTTGGTGCTTGAATCCGTGAGCTTTCCGCCTTCGCAGAAGTATCAGAAAGCCAGGTTTGACGCCGGAATTCCTTCACTTGCGCTCATCACCAACGATATTCATGCTGATTTCAACCGTCTTAAAAAACTCGGTGTCATATTCCGCGGCGAGCCAAAGAACATGGGCCTTATTACCGCCGTGCTTTTTGAGGACACCTGCGGAAATCTCATCAACCTTGTTCAAGCGGCGCCCCCCCGGCCGTAAGGAGGACATGAAATGCGAAGATTAAGTGTGTTCAATTTGATTACCCTGGACGGCTATTTGTCCGGCCCCGGCGGCGACATTTCCTGGCATAATGTGGATGCTGAATTTCAGGAGTACGCCGAAAAGAATTCAAATTCCGGCAACACGCTTCTCTTTGGGCGTGTCACCTATGAGCTCATGGCCGGTTATTGGGCATCGCCAGAGGCACTCAAGAATGACCCGATTGTGGCCCAGGGTATGAACAGGGCATCAAAAATCGTCTTTTCCCGCACGCTGGACAAAGCCGGCTGGATAAATACGCGGCTCGTGAAAAACGATTTGCCGGGCGAAGTCCGAAGGCTGAAACAGCAGAATGAAAAGGACCTCACCATTTTGGGAAGCGGCACGATTGTGGCCCAGCTGGCGCAGGCAGGGTTGATCGATGAATATCAAATCATGCTGAATCCGATAGCCCTTGGAAATGGCAAAACAATGTTTGAGGGGATCAGTAACAAGCTTGCCTTGAAATTTATTTCCACACGAACGTTCGGCAATGGCAATGTCTTGCTCCAATACGAACCGGCGGCCCCCGGTTACGGCAAACCGATCAAATTTTAACAAAGGGCAATTGCATGCTCTCGATAATCAACAGAATCCGCAACCCTTTCCTTGCCGTATTCATCCTTGCCGTTGCGGCCTCCTGGAATATTTCAGCAGTGCCAGCCGCTACTCCCAACGTTTCAGCGATCTGCCCCGCCGTCCCGGCCGGCGACCATGAACAGTACCATTTGCCCGCGATTACGCATCCTGCCGCAGGCCTATCCTCGGAAATCAACTGGCTGCAGATTCCTGCGACCGGTGGATGGTACGGCGCGCAGGTCATGGACTCCTGCCGCATTCATGCGGACGGCTTTACAACATGGCATGGGAAAGCGGCAGCCCGCATCGAAGTCCAGCCCAACGACGATCCTCTTGACCTTGGCGTAGGATCCGAACGCGCGGAAATGGCTTTTCTGCAGGACTCAACCGGAAAACAGATCACCGAAACTTCGGCAAGCGGTACTGTTTACTACGCGACCAGCTATTACTTTCCCGCGACGTGGGACGGGACATTCATCCGGGGCAACAGCAACAGCTGGTCTTTTGTCTGGCAGTTTTACGGATGGCAGGGGCTTGCTGCAGGCCGCGGCTATGCAGCCGATCCCGCTGCCCAGAAATACTGGTTCGGCGGGATCAATGAGAGCTTTTCCGACGGCGGTAATATTGCCAAAGGACTGTGGACCGACTTTGTGTTCATGGTCGACTGGAGCACCGGACACCTGAATGTCTGGCGCAGGAACGAAGGTGAAACCGCATTCAATCCCGTGCTCGACGCCGGCGGCCCTTCGGTGACAGGTTCCATTTATGTCAAGCAGGGCCTCTATCGCGGCGGCGATGTGAACGGCAGGACCGATGTTCTCTGGGTCGGGCCGACCGCCCGCGGCTCCGCTTTTGCAGCCGTGGAAATGGCGGCATTCGGGACAAATGTTGGTCCGGCCCAAGTGAAAAACACATTCAAGGCTGTTCCGGGTATCGAAGGCATCAACCTGACAGTTTATCCGGCACAGGGCGCGGGAGCTTTTCATATATCAACCAAATATTCCGGCAGGTTGCCTTTACATATCGGGATATTTTCAGCTGAAGGCAGGCTCGTAAAAATGCTCAGCATCAATGGTCACCTGGGATGGAACTAACGGCAGGATGGCGCAGGTTCAGGCAGGAGTTTATTTTTGCAAAGCAATGGATACAAGAGGTTGCATGTTGGCTAAAATTATCAAATATTAAAGAAGAAAAACCAATGATAAAGCAGGTAGGGGCTGGCCGCCCCTAAGACCTGCCAAGGAAAATGCCTATTGTTACAACCCCCGCGGCGAGTACGCCGCACCCCCTTTGAAAGGGGGATTTACGGTTCGGCCCCTAATGACCATTCCGCCAGCATTCCCCGCGCCAAGTCGCGGGGAATGCTGGGGCTGTGCTATTCAAGTGAAAAAGCGCTTGTGAGTCCCATTTGTCAGCCGAATGACAATTGTGGAAGATGCTGCTGCCAAGCGCCAGGCAGGACTGGAAAAATGGTCCCGCCAAGGCGGGATGCTGCCTGACCACGGCCCGCAGGGCCCTCGTGGCAGGCAGCCCGAGGCCTGCGGCCGAGACCGGAAGGACGGCCGACGACGTCTTCGGCGGGGCGCCCAGATCTTCTCTTCGGTTTTGAGACAGGCTATACTTCCCCCACCAACCACTAGAACAAATCATGGAACTTAAAAAGAAATTAGTTTATATCGCATCATGGCCAGAGGACGACACCCGACACGAATCCATATCTCCCCGCCCGACGAGCACATCGCCGCGAAGTATCTTCGAATTTGGTACGCGCGCGACCTGTTCCATGAGCCGCACCGCTTCCCCGCCCTCACGTCGCCGGACTTGTTCGGCAACGACCGGCTCCTGGAAATCGACTTCGGGTGCGGCACCGGCGTGCTGACGTGCGATCGGGCGCGGCAGCTCCCTGATGTCAACTTTCTCGGCATCGACCTCTCCCAAAAGCCGCTTTACTGCGCGGTCCGGGAAGCCGCAATTGCCGGCCTGGAAAACATCAGGTTCATCCGCGGTAATTTTAACACCATGCTGCCGCTGCTCCGGCCGCACACGGTCAGCGCGGCCTATTATCTGCATCCCAACCCGCCCGAGGACTATCGCAAGGAGCGCGCCAATGCGCGGCGGCGGAACTTTCTGCAAAGCCTCCACGACGCGCTGGTGCCCGGCGGCCGCTTCTTTTTCGCCACCGACTCGGACGAATTCTTCGAATGCATGAGCAACATCCTCAACTGCGATCTCCATTATGAACCTCTCACCATTGAAAACACCGATATAAGCTCCGGATACTGGCGTCACTGGGAGAAACATGGGAGGAGCGTGAGGAGTCTGGTGGTGGAGAAGAGATCATGATATGTAGTTTGCGGAAAAAAGGGATGGCAAAGAATTTGTAGGGCCTCGCCGGCCCTAAAACCCGGCAAGGAAAGGGCAAAAGACATAATGTATGGCGCGAAGCGCTACTACCTTACCCTTAAAAAATGAAATGACAAAATGCTTATTATAACAACCCCCGGCGGCCAACGCGCCGCCACCCCCCTTGGAAAGGGGGAAGATCAAAGTAGCTTTTGGGTAAACAGTCATTCCCGCGAAAGCGGGAATCCATTCTCGTTTATTTGTCTTGCACACAGTTATCCAGCAGGAGAACTATCTTGATTTTGCCGGAAAGAAGAGCTAGATTTCCTGCGGCAGAGAATGAGCATCGAAACAACTCGTGTAAATGCAAAGTCGAACGAAATATTAGTTTGAAGGCAGGTTCCGGCCGTCACCAGATACCGAAAGGATGGAACGCATGGATGACCGATGTTCAAGAAGGTCTTTTGTGAAGAAACTCGGGGCCGCAGGGCTCGGGCTTGCGGTCGCGGCCAGCGAATTCAAAGCAGAGGCGGCCGACACCCTGGCGACCGCGGGAAAGAACATCCGCAATTTCAAGCCGGGCATGAAGTACCGGGAAGTGGGAAAAACCGGGATATTTGTCTCCGCGTTCAGCATAGGTTCCACACGCGGCGAACTTGAAGCGATCAATGCCGGGATTGACAAAGGAGTCAACTTCATCCATACGTCGCAGGCATATATTAACGGCCGCGGCATCGAAATGGTGGCGAGCGCGATCAAAGGCCGTACCAGCATGGTACACATCGGCCTCAAGGACAATTTCAACTCGATCGAGGAAGCATTACGGCAGCTGGGCGTTTCGTCCGTGGATTTTCTGTTTTTCCCCAGAACCGATCCCGATGCGCTCAAGCAGGAGCTTCCCGATATCCGCAAAAGATTCATGGAATGGCGCGACAAGGGGCTGGTCAAGCATGCCGGCATAACGGTCCATAAGAACATGGCCGCATGCATCGACCTTGCTGCAGGAACCGATTTCATTTCGTGCGTGATGCCCAGCTACGGGCCGGTGCAGGTGAAGGAATTGGCTCCTCAGCGCGAGGTCCTGAAGAAGAAAGGCATCGGTCTTGTTGCAATGAAGACAAAAGGCGAGCTGGATGATGCCGCATTTCCGGCGCAGATAACAGCGGCCCTGTCCGACAGCGTGGTCTGCACGGTCTGCAAAGGGGTAACGACCCTTGAAGATTTGAACTCATGGAGCGCAGCCGCCAATGCGGCAAAAATCGGATGGCTCCCGAATCTTCACGACCCGCAGTATGCCGGGTGCGCCATGTGCGGCCGATGCGAAACCGTGTGTCCGGAGCGTGTGGCCGTCGCCGATATAGTCCGGTGCGTCAGGTATTATCACGCCGCGGAACATGATCCGGCCCTGGCCGCAGGTCAGTTTGCGGAAATGGGCCTGGCCCGTCATCTTGACCGGTGCACCAGGTGCGGCCGATGCGGCGCCGCATGTCCGCAAAAAATCGGCGTGCTCGGCCAGATCGACAGGGCGCGCGAGCTGTGGGCGTAATTGCCATGAGGATCAAACGCATTTTGTTACTTGCCGCGGCGCTGTGGGTCCTCCCGGCGGGCGCGGTTGACAAAACAGCATTGCTGCCGGACACCATCGGCGCTCCGGTTCTGGCAATCGCCCTTGCCGCGCCGGAGCAGTATGCGTCGGGCCATCTGTACGAATATATCGACGGCGGCGCGGATGTTTACATTGAAGCGGGCCTTAAATCGTGCACGGTCCGGCGCTACGGCGACCGTGGGAACAAGGGAGCAGAATTCGAAGTCGCCTTGTTCACCATGGCGGCTCCCGTGAATGCGTTCGGTCTGTTCCGGCAGTTGCACGAGACCCGCACCCGCGCCCTAGGAACCGAATCTTCCGCGGAACCGCTTCGCGTCTCCTTCTGGAAATCGTCGGTGTATGCGGAGGTCATTGACAAATCATCAAAGCCGGTTCCCGATTCCACGCTTTGGACCCTGGCAAGAGCGGTAGCAAACCGCCTGCCGGGCGATACCAGCTTGCCCGTAGAACTCCGCCTCCTCCCCCACGCTGGAGAGATGCCGGGCACCGAGCAATACCGAAAAACCGGTTTTCTCTCCCGGTCCTTTCTTGACAGCGTGATCTTCGCCCGGTATCGTTGCGCAGCATGCGCCTGCACGCTCTTTGTCATGATCTGCGCGTCGGACAGCATCGCCGACGCGAGGCTTGGTATCATCGGCAGGGAATTTGGCGGAGATAAACCGCGCGTCCATGCGTTTGCGTCCCGCAGCCGCGTTGCCGGCTGCGTCGGATGCGGGCAGAAGGAATTCGAAAGCAAATGGTTCGGCGTTCTGCTGGAACAGCTGAGAAGGGCTTTTTGATTGTAGATTGTAGATTGACGAATGCAAGACGTTTTACTTGTATCAATCTTTTTTCATTCCGTAATCCGCAATAAAAAAGACAAAGATAATTAAGAGTTGGTAGGGGCTGGCACTCATACCAAGCTCGCGCGCTCGCTTTGAGCCTAAAACCCGCCAAGGAAACTCACCCCTCAATCCCCTCTCTTGAAAGAGAGGGGAAGCCCGAAGGGAGGGGTGAATTGTAACAACCCCCGGCGGCCAAAGCGCCGCCACCCCCTTGGAAAGGGGGAACTTCAGTTTGTTTTCTTGGGTATCTGTCATTACCGCGAAAACAGGAATCCGTTTTTATCAGCTCGCTTGCACACTGCTTGACCCGGTCAAATGACTTGATTCTTGGGGGCTAGAAAAGGTAGATTTTCTGGACCGAGTGGCGGCGTTATGGAGACGAGGAAGAATAGTAACCGGCAGAGTGGACATCGTTGCAGTATAGACTACTACAGGATGCCGTCGACTGCATCATAAATGTTTAGCTCCTTCACAGGACCTTCATCAAAGGAAGCTACGTGCGGAAACTGAATTTCGGACTTGATGCGCCGAATATTTTTCGGAATCTGCTGATCACATCAGGAATTCTGGCGACGCTATTGATCTTGTCTATGGCGCTCCCGCCAAAGCCTGTTCCTGAAATTGTCATTCTTAGATTGTGTTTGACGTTACTTCTTTTTAGCTGTTTGATTCCCTCGCTACTGATGATTGCAAGCAGCAAGTACTTTAAGATAAAGAACCGTGACAAACTCATTCGGCAGCTTGCTCTCACTGGGAGTGAAACGGTTCTTGATGTCGGATGCGGGAGGGGCTTGTACACCATAGGCTTCGCCATGGTCTTGCCGAACGGGAAAGTCTGTGGAATCGACATTTGGAACCCGGAAGATATTTCCTCGAACTCCGAAAACGGGATACTGCGGAATATCAGGCAATCCGGCCTGGAAAACAGAATTCGACTCAAAACTGAAGACATGCGACGGTTGTCGTTTGAAAACGGTTCTTTCGACGTTGTGGTTGCCAGCTTCTCAATTCACAACATCAACAATGCCGAAGAAAGAAAAAAAGCGCTGTCTGAAATCGCCCGCGTTACAAAAAACGCAGGAAGAGCGGTAATTGTTGATTTTCAAAAAACCGGTGAATATAAGGAATACTATTTATCAAACGGTTTCAAGCTGGAGCACCGGAGCACCGCATTCGGCGTCTTTCCAACAGCAACAAATCTCATTTTCAGGAAGTCCTGACAGGGATCACCCGTGGGCGATCATTCGATATTTCAACATGTCAAGACAAGACCGTATTTTACGGGGGCTCTGTTTTT
>DATFYJ010000018.1:0-3214 GCA_035315105.1 Chitinivibrionales bacterium | reverse complement strand
CGAAGAGGACCGCGGGGCAGCCCGCCGACGCGGGATGCAGCGCCTTGCAGCGTTTGACCGCGAGCGATGCCAGTTCCCTTCTGTCCATGTGGTCCGAGCCGAACCCGCCGAACGAGAAAAAGTGCGCGATTCCCGCAGCGCCGAGCTTTCCCCAGGCTATTGTTTCAAGATTGCCGGTGACCAGCCCGAGAAAACAGCGCCGCTGCGCAAGCTCGCCCAGAAGCTGCGTCACGCCGGGCAGCAGTTCCACGGTGTCGGAGCGGTTGTATTCGTCAAACCGGTCGGTCATGACTCTTAAGCATCTGTCAAGCCCCGCATCGATTGCGGCCTGGGGCACGTTCTTCGCCCTGAGTACGTCGCGCAGGATCTGCTGGTCGGTCATGCCGTAGTGGGCGTTCACGCTCAAAGATACGTCTGCACCGTACACCTCGCGCACCGCCGTGATGAACGCCTTGAGGTGCGCAGCCGACCTGGCAACGAGGGTTCTGTCGATGTCGAAGAGAATGATTGGGGTCATAGAGGTCGTCAACAAAAGGATTCTGCGTTGCTCTCTCAACCGTAATCTGTCAACCGTCAACTGTCAACTCCATTCTCTTACCCGTCTTAGTCCCACATCCCCTTCATTTTGTCCCTTACGTCAACAGGCGTTCCTGAGGCGCCGGGCGCGCCAGGCGCGTCGGGCAAGGCCTCTTCCCCGAACGTCACCTGCTCCATGGTTGTTGCAACGTCCCGCGTAAAGAACCTGCTCATCTGGGAGTACACGTGCCGGTCCGAATGACCTGCGGGGTGCGAATAGAACCGCAGCGGCCACGCAACATACAGATGATTCCGTGCACGCGTCATGGCCACGTAGGCGAGGCGCAGCTCCTCTTCGATGTTTTCGGCGGTGTCGGTTGACATATCGGAAGGCAGACACCCGTCGGCGGCGTGAATGAGATACACAACGTCCCATTCGCACCCTTTCGCGGAATGAATGGTGGAAAGAACCAGATAATCCTCGTCGCGGACCGGCGGCTGGGCAAGGTCGCTCGTGGACACCGGCGGGTCAAGAATGATTTCCGCGAGAAACTGCGACCGCGACCCGCAGCCCGAGGCGAGGCTCACGATATGCTCGATGTCGGCGCGCCGAGGTTCCGGGTTTTCATAATTCTCTTGCAGGAGCGGAACGTAGTATGCGGCTATGCGCTCCAGCTGGACGGAAAGAGCGGGTTCCGCGCCGCCGGCGCAGCCGGCGATGAGTCCGGCGAGCGCCGCCACGTCGCGGTCTGCCGGCGACGGAAGCGGCAGCGATTTCAGCGCGTCAAGCGAAAAGCCCGCGCCGTCGAGCCGCTCGAACACCGCGCCCGCCGTGGCCGGCCCCACGCCGTCAAGAAGGTTGAGCACCCTGAACCAGGCCATTTCGTCGCGCGGGTTCTCCATGATGCGGAGGATGGCGACGAAGTCCTTGACATGCGCGGCCTCGAGAAACTTGAGGCCGCCGTACTTGTGAAACGGAATGTCCTTCTTTACGAGCGCGATCTCGAGCGCCGCCGAATGGGAGGAGGCGCGGAAGAGCACGGCCTGCGTGCGCAGCGGCGTTCCCTGCTCGAGATGTTCCAGAACGCGGCGCACCACGAACTCGGCTTCGGCTTCCTCGTCTTTGCACGTGACAAGCTGCGGAAGGCTGCCGCCGGGCCTCGCGGAAAACAGCGTCTTGGAATACCGTTCTTTGGCCTGTGCGATGAGCCTGTTTGTCGAGGCGAGGATCTGCGGCGTGGAGCGGTAGTTCTGTTCCAGCGCGATCACGGCCGCGCCGGGAAACAGGGCGGGGAAGTCGAGCATGTTCCGCACGGTGGCGGCGCGGAAGCCATAGATGCTCTGCGCATCGTCGCCCACGGCCATGATGTTCTTGTTTGCGCGGCGCATGGCGAGCAGGATTTCGGCCTGTGTCCTGTTGGTGTCCTGGTACTCGTCGACCAGAATGTGGTCGAACCGCGATCCGCACGCGTCGCCCGCTTCGGGATGGTCGAGCAGATGGCGCCAGTACACCAGAAGGTCGTCGTAGTCGAGGAGGTTCCGTTTCTGCTTGAGCCCGACGTACTCTTTGTAAACAGTCTTGAGTTCCTTTTCCCACCGGTCGCACCAGGGGAAGAGGGAAGAGAGAATCGTGCCGAGGTCCTCGCCGGAATTCATGCGCCGCGAATAGATGGCCAGCAGGGTGCCTTTGCCGGGGAAACGGCCCTTGCTTTTTGCGTCAACGGCCCTGTGCCGGATCACGTCGAGCATGTCTTCGCTGTCCGATTGGTCAAGTATGGTGAATTCCGGCGCCAGGGATATGGCGCGGCCGTACATGCGCAGGAGACGGTTGGCGACGGCGTGGAACGTGCCTCCCCACACCTGCGAGGTGAGCGCGGAATCGCGGCCGAGCGCCGAGGCCGCCCTTGAGAGCATTTCCCGCGCGGCGCGGCGCGTGAAGGTGAGCAGCAGTATCCTGTCGGGAGGCGTTCCGTTTGCAATAAGAAAGGCCACGCGGCACGCGAGGGTCTTTGTCTTGCCGCTTCCCGCGCCCGCGACAACGAGGAGCGGTCCGTTGCCGGACGTGACGGCTTCGCGCTGCTGCGGATTGAGATCGTTCAAAAAATCCCGTGAGTCCATTTCGTCTCAAAATACTTCCAACCAGCTTGTCTAAACCATGAACAGGGGAGAAATAGCCATTGACAAAAAACAAAGCCGCGCCCGGAGGGACGCGGCTTTTCTCGCAGCGGTATCACTTCATAACTACGGATAGGTTAGTCCGTACCCGTACACATAAAGTGGCGGACTTGTGTCGGGGCCCACTGCATCACCCATGTTTCCTTCATTAATGGGCTCCTGGTTGTTATTCGCAGGCCAGGTATAGGGGAGTTTGCCCACAAAATTGTAATCTCCATACAGCACGTCGGTCACGCCTTCGCCTTCCGTGCCGGGCAGCCACGCAGCAACAAGGGCCTTACTGTCGGTGGGAATAGTGCTGAGGGCATTCGGTCTGCCCGTGAGAAGAATGGTAACGATCGGCTTTCCAGATGCCACACAGGAATGCACCAGGGCTATCTGATCCGCGGCAAGCGTGACATCTGTTCTGTAACCCGCGTCTTCAGCGTAGGGAGTTTCTCCTACGACACAAATCACCACATCGGCGTCAGTCGGAATGTTCGTGGCGTCGGTACCATAGTCGATTCTGCCTGTCGCACTTATT
>DATFYJ010000017.1:0-2906 GCA_035315105.1 Chitinivibrionales bacterium | reverse complement strand
CAGCAGCATCATCCAGAGATACTCCGGCCTCCGGTAATACCTGCGGTAAAACGTGGACAGAGAGCGATTGATGGCCTCGTTTGACAGATGCGGCAACTCAACGGCCGAATGGTGCACGCTGTCGTGTTTGTCCCAGTCCTCGGTGAGGAGACAGTTGTTGTCCTTGAGCAGCTTGTAGTAATCGGTGCCGGGCAGCGGCGTGGGCGCCGACACCTGGGTGAATTCCGCGTTGAGTTCGAACGCAAACCGCACGGATTCCTCCATGGTTTCCTCGGTATCCCAGTAAAATCCCAGCATGATGCAGTTGAGCACGTCGAGACCGTGTTTCTTGGCGATGGCCACGCCCCTTCGGATCTCGTCCTTGGTGGTGTTCTTTCGCATGTGTTTGAGCACGTCCTCGTTGCCGGACTCAACCCCGTACAGCACCATGCGGCACCCGGACTTTTTGAGCCAGAACGCCATTTCCTCCGTCATGAGCTGGGCGCGCGCCTGAACCGAATACAGAACGTTCACCTTCCGCTCCGCCATGAGTTTGCATATATCAATCACGCGTTGGCGGTCGATGTTGAACGTGTCGTCGTCGATCCGTATCTCCCGCACGCCGCGGTCGTTCACCAGATATTCAATTTCGCGCACCACGCGTTCCGGGGACATGGCGCGGAACTTGTGCCCGTAAATGGTCTGCGGATACGAACAGAAAATGCAGCTGAAGGGACACCCGCGCGAGGTGATCATGGTCGCGGCCGGAAACGCCACGAACACACTCTCGTAGAATTTACGCAGGTCGAGAAGGTCGTACGCGGGAATGGGAAGGCTGTCGAGGTCGGCTATGGGCTCGGCGTCGGGGTTCACGCACACCGCGCCTGACTTTTCTTTCCACGTGAGCCCCTTGACGCTTGCGAGGTCCTTGCCGGCCGCAAGCGTTGCCAGGAGTTCGCCTACCGAATAGTCCCATTCCTTGCGCAGGATAAAATCGACGCACGCCCGTTTTATCTCGTTCTGGTGGAGCGCGGTCACAAACGGTCCGACCCAGACCACGGCAGCGCCCGCGTCCTTGGCGTGCCTGCTTACCTCCCAGGCCACGGGTGCGTTGATATGTTCAACCATGATGACGAGCACATCGGGCCTTCTCTTCAAGATTTCCTTTTTAGTCGCTGCGAGGTCGAGCCGTTGTGTAGGGCAATGCAGGTATTCCACGGCATGACCCGAATTCCGGAGCACCGCGGCGCATGAAAGGTTCTGGTAACTGTAAACCTGTTCGCCCGTTTCGTTGAGACATGGGTGGCGTCTGCCGGCCTTCGACACCTTTGAACCCACGGTCCAGTCGAGGGTCGGTGGTGGTTCAATAAAGAGGACTTTTGACATTGCGCTTTCCGGTTGCTCGTGGAGTTTTCGCTCCAAAAATACATCGCTCCAGACGAGTTTTTCAACCGAAGCCAAAGGCCCTCAAAAAGATGCGGGCGCTCTTCGGTCAATCAACCGCAAGAACGCCCGCGTTCCGGCACGATCTACACAACCTGTTTACGAAACGGCAGCCTGTTTACTCGCCTTTGCCTTTGCTCGCCAGTTCTCCCATGCGTAGTAGAACGTCGGCGTTACCACGAGTACCAGCAGTGTATTAAAGAGCAGGCCCCAGAAAATCGCCCAGGCCATGGGCGCCCACCACTGGGTTGTTTCGGAGCGGGTCACGAATCCAAAGTGAAGAAAATCGAGTCCCACTCCGGTGGCGATCGGCAGCAGCCCGATCATGGCCGTAATCGCGGTAAGCAGCACGGGGCGCAGCCGCGTGGCCCCGCCTTCGACAACCGCCTCGCGCAGAGGCCGGCCGCTCCTTCTGAGCCTATTCATGAAATCGATGAGCACGATGCCGTTTTTCGCAACCACGCCGGCAAGGGCGATGATGCCTACGCCGCTCATGAGGACCGCGAACGTCACGTCACGGAGGTCAGCCTTGCCTCCGGTGATCAAATTGACAAACGCGCTGAATTCATTAGTGATAAGCAGTCCCCAGAAGACACCGCCGAGGGAAAGCAAAATCCCGATCAGGATGAGAAGCGGCTGAAACAGCGAATTGAACTGGAACACCATGGTGAGGAACACCAGACCCATTGCAACGAAAAATGCCTTGATGAGAAAAGCCTGTGATTCGGCCTGCATGCGGTTGCCGCTTCCGGGGCGGATGGTATAGCCGGGCGGCGGTCTTAGTTTCTTGACCGCGGCCAACGCCAGTTTCTTTGGTCCTCGCTCGTCTTTCTGACCCGGCTCAAGCTCCGCCGTCACCTGAACGGTGCGCTTGCCGTCGATATGCTTGATGGATGCGATATTGGCACCCTGGGTGATGGTTGCAACGCTCGGCAGCGGCGCCTCCTTGCCGTCTTTTGAAATGACGATTTCATTCAGCCCGTTTAGGTTCTCGCGGACCTCCGGCGGGAGGCGCACCATGATCTTATATTCGTCTTTGCCCACGCGATATTTCGCGGCTTCGTTTCCGTAAATGGCTCCCCGCACCGCGGAGGCCACGTCGAGCGTGGAAAATCCCAGCCGTTTGGCCTGCTCCCGGTCAACGTTCACCCGTATTTCGGGCCGGGCCGGGTCATAATCGTGGACCACATTTGTCAATCCAGGCACCCTTCTCACCATGTTCTTGATGCTGTCTGCAAGCACGCTCAACTGCTGATAATCGTCGCCGCTGATCTCAAGCTCCACCGGTTTTCCGGTGTTAGGACCCATTGCCTGCTTGATGACCTGTAGTTTCCACCCGGGCAGCAGTTGCGGCAGCGTGTCTTCCAGCCAGGTCATGGTCTTATATGACGACACACTCCGTTCCTCGAAGTCGTTGAACACGATGTCGATATACCCTTTGTTGCTTTCCACTTGGCCGCTGCTCACCATCCTGGACGATTTTC
>DATFYJ010000016.1:0-5050 GCA_035315105.1 Chitinivibrionales bacterium | reverse complement strand
ACCAACGGCGTGGCGGTGCGCATGGCGGTGCTCTTTTTGCTCGGAGGGGGCGAGAATGCATAAGAAACCCGACGGCCGCGCCGTCTACCTTCCGGGGCTGGAGGCCCACCCCGCGTGCATCCTCATCAAAAACGGCCGCGTGATAGACCCCGCAAACGGCATCGACGCCGAGCTCAACGTGGGCGTGGAAAGCGGGGTCATCCGCTTTGTCAACAAGGACGTCCCGTCGGGCTTCCGGCCCCAGGAGGAGATCAACGCCGAGGGCATGTGGGTGGTGCCGGGCCTCATGGACATGCACGTGCACCTGCGCGAGCCCGGCCGCGAGGACAAGGAGACCATAGAGACCGGCACGCAGGCAGCTGCGGCCGGCGGCTTTACCGCGGTCGCCTGCATGCCCAACACCAACCCGGTGCTCGACGAGGAATCAAAGATCCGCTACGTGGTCCAGCGCGGGCAGTACTGCCCCTGCCGCATCTTTCCAGTGGGCTCCATCACCAAGGGACTGCTCGGCGAGGAACTGTCGCCGTTCGGTGAAATGGTGCGCGCCGGCGCCCGGGCGGTGAGCGACGACGGCAAGAGCGTGCGCAAGTCCAACATGATGAAAAGCGCGCTCAACTATTCAAAATCGTTCAAGATACCGGTGATCTGCCACTGCGAGGACTGCGACCTTTCGGCCGGCGGCCACATGAATGAGGGGCTTGTGTCCACGCGCCTGGGCCTGCGCGGCATCCCGGCCATCGCGGAAGATATTATTGTCGCGCGCGACATCATGCTGGCCGAGTACACCGGCGCGCGCGTCCACATTGCGCATGTGTCAACCGCCGGCAGCGTGCGCGCCATCCGCGAGGCGAAGAAACGCGGGGTGCACGTCACCTGCGAGACCTGTCCGCATTATTTTACGCTGTGCGACGGCGACATCGGCGACTACGACACCAACCGCAAGATGAACCCGCCCCTGCGCACCGCCGCGGACCGCGCCGAAATCGTGGCCGCTCTCGCCGACGGCACCATCGACGTTATCGCCTCGGACCACGCGCCGCACGTCTCCGAGGAGAAAGACGTCGAATTCGACGCGGCAAGCTTCGGCGTGATCGGCCTGGAAACGTCGCTGGGCATCGCGCTCACCTATCTCGTTGACAAAGACATCCTCATGCCCGCCGACCTCGTGGAGAAAATGAGCCTTGTGCCCAACCGCATTCTCGGGCTCGACGGCGGCACGCTCTCCACCGGCAAACGGGCCGACATCACCATCATCGACCCGAAAGCAACATGGAAGGTCGACTCCTCCATTTTCTTCTCTAAGTCCCGCAACACGCCCTTCGAAGGGTTCGAACTCAAGGGCTATGCGCACGCGACGATTCTCGGCGGGGCGATTGTGTATTTGAGAAATACAAAACAGAAATAGAGGCGTTCTTGTGGGGGAAGTATCCCCCTAGCTCCGGCCTCCTCGGCCTTCGGCCTGCGGTTTCCTCCGCTACCCCCTCCTGGGTGCACCCCTTGACAAAGTAGCTGCTAGACCAAGCAATGTTGTGGGGGCACCCACGAGCGATAGTTGACAAAAAAAACTGATCGGTCGCACCATCGTGTCACCTTATGCGGCTGGGGTGAGGCGACAGCTTGCAAAGCACTGGGGATTCGTATCTTTCCTAGGGATACCGATTGGCGCGGAACATGTTAATTGACTGATAAGACTTCTGTTTCCGCGCGTTAGGTGGACCGGAGGGTGAGCAAAAGCGAATTGCTGGCCGACCCCTCGCCGCAGGCGACTAGGGGCGGTCCAGCAACGAGGCGAACAGCCGAGCCCGAAGGGAGACCGACCCGCCCCTCGTTTTATGAGGGGCGGGAAACGCCCAAGTGGTATTGATATTATTGAACTATTAGCACTAATTTTCCCGTCTTGTCAATGTACCCTTTTGTATTCTCGGTCCTCACCCGCGCAAGGCCGTCGGAAAACGGCGAAGCATCATCGAGCGTAGGTTGCACCACGAAAGTCCCGGCCTTGTCAATAAAGCCCCATTTGCTGTCGCTGCGCACCGCTGCCAGGCCTTCGGTGAACGGGAGGCCCGTTTCGAAACGCGCGGCGATCACAAAGGTGCCGGTAGTGTCGATGTAGCCGGTCTTGCCGCCTGCGAGAAACCCGAATTCGTCGCGCACCCCGCCGCTCACCACGGCGGCGAGGCCCTGCGAGAAGCCGTGCGCGATGTCGAACTGCGGCGCGATCAGGAACTCGCCGTTTTTGCCTATGTACCCGCATTTTTCCGGAAGGCCCTCTCCGTATTCCTCGGCCGCCGCGTGCACGATCGCCATGGCGCGGCCGTTGGCAAAATCGCCGGCAAGATCGAACCTCGGGTTGATCACGATGCGTCCCTTGGTATCGATAAACCCGCGCCTGCCGCCCGGGTCGTCGCCGATGCGCACCTTGGCCAGCCCCTGATGGAACGGATAGGCTGCATCGAACTGCGGCGAAATCGCGATGGTTCCCGTTTTGTCAATGTATCCCCATTTGCCGTGCACCGACACGGCGGCCATGCCTTCTGAAAAATCACCGGCAAGCTCGAATTGCGGGTTGATGACAAACCTGCCCGCCGCGTTGATGAATCCCCTTCGTGCACCTGCGTCGGCCCCCACTTTCACGCGTGCGAGTCCGTCGTGGAATTCCCATGCGCCGTCGAACTGCGGCACAATCGCGCTCTCGCCCTTCTTGTCAATATATCCCCACTGGCCCTTGCTCTGCACCGCCGCAAGCCCCTCGGAAAAGTCCCGATGTGCGGTGCAAGGAAGTTTTACGGTAACGGCGGCCAGCGTTCCCTCCGGAATCTTGGCGCCGGATTTTGAGCCGCCGTAGGCACATGCGCACAACGAAAGCGCGGCAAGCAACGCGGCAGAAACGGTTTTCATCACAGGCCTCCTTGGCTTGTCTCCCGATGGAACAGCACCCAAAAATAATTAAGGCTGTGGAAGCAAACCCGACCGCGCCGACTTTTGACCGGGGAATGTGCCGTGCAACGCACGCGGTGTTTGGCATCACGGCGTTCCTTAGTTTATATTAGCCTCATGCCCGCGAGTCCGCCCAGACGGCGTGGGTTTACAAATGCCATCACCTCAACAAGGAGCCGTTTCATGAAACGTTTGCATTGTGTCGCCGCCGTTGCGGCCGCCGGTTTGGTCCTTCTGATGATCGGGTGCGCCAAGGAGCCCGCCCGCGAAATGGCCGCTGCCAAAGCAGCGGTGGACTCCGCCAAGGCGGCGCAGGCCGATGTGTACCTGCCCGACCAGTTCGCTTCGGTTAGCGAGTCGCTCAATGCCGCCCTTGCCGACATCGACAAGCAGAAGGCCGGCTCTCCCATGAAAAGAAATTACGAAAAGGACAAGCAGAGCCTCATGTCCGTTACAACGACCGCGTCGGATCTCAAGGCAAAAGTGGGTGCGGAGAAGGCGCGCGTGCAGGCCGGCGTGGAATCATCCATCGCCCGCGCGTCGGCGTCGGTGGAGGAAATAAAGGCCAGCCTCAAGAAGCCCGCAAAGAGCAAGAAGGCCAAGGCGGCGCTTGCGGCAGAGAAGAGCAAACTCGGCCCGATTGAGGCGTCCATAAGCGACGCGAAGAACGCGCTCGCTAGCGGTGACGTTCTCGGCGCGCGCACGAAAATCGATGCGGCGACTGCCGGGATTGCGGCGCTCAAGGCACCACCCGCGGCCCCGGAACAGAAACCGGCAAAAGCGGCAAAGGGCAAGGCAAAGGCGAAGAAGCACCACAAGTAATAAAAGACTGCTACGGGCGGCACGTTCGTGCCGATCGATTTATGAAACGCCGGGGGAAATTCCCTCCGGCGTTTTTTTTCACTCCATGAACTGCTCGGGCGGTTCCTTCTGGGCCGCCTCAATGATCTTCCCAGCGACATGGTCGGCGCTGTCGACAACAGGCGCGGAACCGCGCTGGAACGTGCGCAGCTGCTGATTTCCCAGCGCGTTCTTCCCGAAATCGGTGTCCGTCATCCTCGGATACACGGTGATCACGCGGATCTTGTCGGGTTCGAGTTCGATGCGTGCCGTGTCCGAGAGCATGTTGAGTGCGCATTTTGTGGCGGCATAGGCGCCCAGCCCGGGGATTTTCATTCTGGAGACCATTGAGGAGATGTTAATGATGAGCCCGCCTCCCTTGGCGCGCATCTTCGGCACCACGGCCTGGATCGCGTACAGCGGGCCGAACACGTTGAGCAGAAAAATGCTCTTGAAATGGTCGGGGGTGACCTCAGCTATGGTTCCGGCCGCCGACTGCCCAGCGTTGTTGATAAGGATGTCGATCCTGCCGAACCGTTGGATTGTCTTTTCAACCATGTTGACAACCGCGGTCTTGTCGCGCATGTCGGTCGGGACCGCAAAGGCCTCCTGGTGCAGGTTGTGCAACTCGGCCGCCAGGGCCGTGAGCTTGTCTGCCGTGCGGGCCGCGAGCACCACCTTCGCGCCTTCGGCGGCAAAGCGTTTTGCGGTTGCACGGCCGATTCCCGCCGACGCACCCGTGATGATAACGACTTTTCCCGGTATGTCCATGGTTGCGCTCCTTCTCGTTGTTGTATATGTCAATTAGCTGTTCTTCAGGCTCCGATGCCGACGGCTGCGATGATTCCTCCCGCAATGTAGGCGACCACCCACCAGCCGTAGGCGATCCGCGTATACCAATGGATGCCGCGCGGCACTGGTCTCCTGCCGCGGTTTCTCCGCCAGTGTCCCCAGATCAGCAGGGTGTCGACCAGCATTGCCAGAAGCGCGGAATAGCCGATAACGCCGTGTACCGTGATGGGAATGTTGCGCGACCCGATGATCATGTACAGCGTTGCGGTGATGTCGCACGCGATGCCGGCGGTCAGGAAAATCAGCACGACTCTTGACACAACGGACTTGCGCTGTTCGGTAATCACCGCGACCGAATAGAATATCAACGCACACGTGACGATCACCACGCCAATTGCAAGGGTCGGATTCAAGACTTGGGTCCTGTCTCACGATTGAGTGCGGCCTAACAAACTTCGCCCGGAAAAATAGTATATCCTGA
>DATFYJ010000015.1:0-2317 GCA_035315105.1 Chitinivibrionales bacterium | reverse complement strand
GTCTCCGCCTCGATAAGCGACAGCGCGCGCTCCTTGAGGCCCTGCGGCGCCGCGGCGATCTTGCGGTAGTCCTGCGGCTGCGAATTTCCCGTAATGGAATTGAAGAAGGCCGACGCGTCGGCGCCAAGGTCCTCGTCGCTTGTCAAATAGGAAACGTCGCTGTACAGGCCCGCGGTGATCTCATTGTAATTGCCGGTGCCGAAATGCATGTAGCGCCTCATGCCGCCTGCCTCGCGCCGGACCGCGATGAACACCTTGGCGTGCGTCTTGAGGCCTTTTACGCCGTAGATCACCTGCACGCCCGCGTCCTCGAGGTCGGCGGCCCATTCGATGTTGCGTTCCTCGTCGAAACGCGCCTTGAGTTCCACGATCGCGGTGACGTACTTGCCTGCCGCGGCCGCCTCGGCAAGCGCCGCCACAACGGCGCTCTTCCTGCTGGTCCGGTACAGTGTCTGCTTGATCGCGACCACCTGCGGGTCCTTCGCCGCCTCCCGGATGAACCGCAGAACGGGGTCAAAGCTTTCGTACGGATGAAAAAGGAGGACATCGCGTTTCGCAATGACCTCAAACATCGAAGGCGCGTTCTTGAGAAAGGGCGGGGTCCTGGCGGGCCACGGCTTGTACCTGAGTTTGTCGTAGCCGGACAACTCGGTGAACCGGAAGAACCCGGAAAGATCGAGCGGGCCAGCGGCGCGGTACACCGCGTTTGCCGGCGCGCCGAGAAGCGCAGCAAGGTCCGCAGCCAGTGCCTCGGACATGGTCTGGCCGACTTCGAGGCGCACGCAGTCGCTCCGTTTGCGCGCGTCAATCACCGCCTCCATTTCCACGACAAGGTCGTCGGCGCCGTCTTCCCTGAGTGACACGTCGGCGTTCCTGGTGACGCGGAAACATGCCGTTTCGTCAATGGGTTCCTTTGGAAAGAACCTGCTCGCGAAAAGGGCGACGATGTCTTCGGCGAGCACGAAATGGTACCCGCCCTCTGCCGGAAGGGTGATGAATCGCCCCGGCGTTTTTCCTATGGGAATGATGGCGAGCCTGCGGCCCGGCCGTTTCCCGGGCTTCGACGGAACGCTCAGCCGCACGGCCACGTACAGCATGCGGTTGACAAGCAGGGGCGGTTCCTGCGGGTCGGAAATTGCCATGGGAGACACCACGGGCGCAAGCTCATTTTCGAACACGAATTCGGCGTGCCTGCTCTGGTCGCCGGAAAGCTCGTTCGGAAGAAGCCGCCGGATGCCGGACGCGGCCAGCAATTTTTCCAGTTCCGAATACACGGCATACTGCCGGGCAACCATGACCGCGCTTCTGCGGGCCACTGCTTCAAGCTGTTCCGCGGGCCGCATTCCGGCCGGGTCTTTCTTCTGGTTGTTTTTCTTTGCCAGCGTCTGGAGTCCGCCCACGCGGACCATAAAGAATTCGTCGAGGTTGGAGCCGGTAATGGCGAGGAACTTAAGCCGCTCAAGCACCGGAAGCGATTCGTTTTGCGCGCACTGGAGCACGCGGTCGTTGAACTCGAGCCAGGAAAGTTCCCGGTTGATGAAGTCGGACTTTTGCAAAGGCGACATGCTAGAATTCCCTGGTTCCCTTTTTGATGAGGACCGGCGTCATGCCATACACCTCCTCGAACATATCGCCCTTGTTCTGCAGGGCGACCTGTTCGAGCGTCAGGTCGTCGACGTTCGGGACCGAAATGACGAACCGGTCCTTTTCCCGAGCGCAATCGATGCCGGCAATGCGGAGGCTGTGCGAACGGTCCAGCGCATCGGCCACCCGGAGGATGGCAGCAAGCTTCGCAACGACGAGCCTCTCCTCCCTGTCAAGCGATGCGTATTCCTGGTGGACGGCCTTAGGCGTTGCGCGGCGGTGGTATCGCGCGATGAGCGCCACGAGGAAAATGTCGCGCCGGGAAAGGCCGAACAGTTCGCTGTTCTGGATAAGGTACATGGAATGTTTGTGATGGCTTCGCGGGTTCACGAAAATGCCGATGTCGTGGAGGATGCCGGCAATCGAAAGCAGGAGCCGGTGCGATGGCCCGAGCTTGTGCTCTTCGGAGAGTGACGAGAACAGCGTTCCCGCGAGCGCGGTCACATGGCGCGCATGTCCCTCGTCGCATTTGTACTTCCGCGCGGTTTCCCACGCGGAACGGATGACCTGCCTGGCCACGTCGTCGGCGGGCGGCCCGCTTCTCGCCATTTCGGTGAGGATGCCGTGCCGCATGGAAATATCCGAGGCGATGACGCCGGTGAGCGCAAACGCGCGGGCGAGCATGCCGTAAAACAGGAGGCTGGGCGCGAGGGTCTCTGCCTCGGGAAAGGAG
>DATFYJ010000014.1:0-2148 GCA_035315105.1 Chitinivibrionales bacterium | reverse complement strand
TCATGCTTATCGCCTGCGCCGTGATCGTCGCGGCAATGGCCCTGGGCCTGCGGCGCCAGCAGCCTGCCGCGGAATCCGCCCCTCAGCAGAAATCCGAGGATGCGCGGATGAACATTCCGTACATCGGAAAAATCCAGGTGCTCAACGGATGCGGCATCGACGGAGCGGCAAAGATAATGGCCGATTTTCTGCGGTCGAATAAATTCGACGTCAAGAACGAGAGCAACGCCAAGACGAGTAATTACACCGAGACGCTGGTGGTGTCCCGCACCAAAGACCAGGCAATTGCGCGCCAGGTGGCCCAGGCGCTCGGCATCCGTTCGGTCGTTCTCATGCGCAACGGGGACGAACTGTACGACGCAACGGTCTACGTGGGCGCCGACTTCCGGGAGCATGTCCGATGACGGCGCGCAAGGACCTGCCCCGCGGAAAAGACCTGCTGCCGCTCATCGCGGAAGCAGCCCTTGACAAAAAGGCGGAAGACATCGTCGTCCTCAACCTCAAGGGGGAAACCGGCATCGCCGACTATTTCGTGGTGTGTTCGGGCGACAACCAGCACCACACGCGCGCAATCCGTGACGGCATCGTGGACGCGCTCGAACGCCGCGGCGTCTCCGCGTGGCATTCCGAAGGGGAACAGGACGGCCGCTGGATCCTCGTTGACTTCTCGGATGTGGTGGTCCACGTGATGACGCCGCAGGTCCGAAGGTACTACGCCCTCGAAGAGCTGTGGGAACCGCTTAACAAGAGCGAACCGCGGAGCCGCCCGCATGCCTGATTCCGTTTATGCATACCTTACCGGCTCGCTTCGGTCGGCCGCAGCGTCGGCGTTCGGCGGGACAGCGGTTGCCGCCCCGGACATCGTCATCGAAAAACCCAAGCAGAAATCGCACGGCGACCTTTCATCGCCCGTGGCGCTCAGCCTTGCAAAAATCCTCAAAGAAAATCCCGCAGCCGTCGCCCGCAGGCTCATGGAGAAATTTGCCTGGGACGACCGCTTCGTGACGCCCGACCCGGGCCTTGCGGGCACGATTGCAGGCGGGTTCATCAATTTCCGTCTGAGTCCCGCATATCTGCACGGCGTGCTTGCTGAGGCCGCGCTGTCGCCGGAACGATACGGCCGCAACCAGGTTCCGCAAAAGAAACGAATCCTTTTCGAGTTCGTGAGCGCAAACCCGACCGGGCCCATGGTGGTGGTCAACGGACGCGCCGCGGCGATCGGCGACACAATCGCGCGCGTCAATTCGTGGCTGGGCAACGCCGTGGAGCGCGAATACTATGTGAACGATTACGGCAACCAGGTGGAGCTACTGGGAAAATCCATCTCGTGCCGGTACTACCAGGCACTGGGAAAGGACGCCGCCATTCCCGAGGGCGGCTACGAAGGTGAATACGTACGCGACCTGGCATCAGAAATCTCCACGGCCAGGCCCGAGGTCGCGGCAATGCCCGGCGCCGAGGCCGAGCGGCTGTTCACCGCGGAAGCGCTCGGCCGCATCATGGCAGACCAGAAAAAGATCCTTGCCGCCTACGGCGTGAACTACGACCACTGGTTCAGGGAAAGCGAGCTTCACAAATCAGACGCGCCCGCGAAAACGCTTTCGCTCCTTCGCGAAAAGGGCCTTGTTCTCGAAAAGGAAGGCGCGGTCTGGTTCGCCTCGACGAAATTCGGCGACGAAAAAGACCGCGTACTCGTGCGGCAGGACGGATCGCCCACCTACTTCCTGGCCGATCTCTCGTATCACCTGCACAAGGCGACCCGGGGTTTCGACGAATCGTACACCTTCTGGGGACCCGACCATCACGGTTATCTTCCCCGGCTCGAGGGCGCGGTGTCCGCGCTCGGCCTGTCGAAGACCGTCTTTAGGAATTTCATCATCCAGCAGGTAAACCTCATCCGCGACGGCGTCCCTTTCCGCATGTCCAAGCGCAAAGGCGACTTCGTGACCATGGCAGATTTGCTCGACGAGGTGGGCGTCGACGCCATGCGCTACTTCTTCCTCATGCGTCGCCTGTCAAGCCATTTCGATTTCGACATGACGCTCGCCACGAAGAAATCCGACGACAACCCCGTTTTCTACGTCCAGTATGCCCACGCGCGTACGTGCAGCCTGCTTGCCCACGCGCACCAGCAGGGCTTTACCGACA
>DATFYJ010000013.1:0-2449 GCA_035315105.1 Chitinivibrionales bacterium | reverse complement strand
CGTGGTCCCCAAAAGGGGACAAGATCGCGTACCAGTGCATGGCCGGCGGCAAGTTCGAAATCTTCACGGCCCAGACCGACGGCACAAACGCTTTTCAGGTGACCAGCTGCCCGGGCAGCAACGAGTATCCCGCCTGGGCGGCCGACGGCGAGCATCTCGCGTTTTCGAGCGGCCGCGGCGGGTCGATTGACCTGTATGCAATTAAGGCCGACGGCACGCATTTGACAAGATTGACGAATATCGGGAACGCGAAGATGCCGGACTGGGGGAATTGGTAGAAGATATGAAGGCATGAAGGGAGAATGCATGGAACCCGTTGCTCATTTTGATTTGAACAGGTACCTTGGAACATGGTATGAAATCGCGCGCATGCCGGCCGGTTTTGAAAACAACTTGATCCGAGTAACCGCGACGTATTCACTTCGAAACGACGGCAAGGTCAAGGTTGAAAATGAAGGTGTTGACGTAAAATCACTAAAACGAAAAAGAGCGATCGGCAAGGCGAAGTTTGCGGGAAGCGCTGACGTAGGGTATCTTAAGGTATCGTTTTTCGGGCCTTTCTATGCGGATTATGTCATTCTTGAATTGGATCAGGATTACCGGTACGCAATGGTTGCGAGTTCCAATAAGTATTTGTGGATATTGTCAAGGACGCCTGCGCTTGAAAAGGCAACGGTGGATGCGTCGATGGAGAAAGCAAGAAGCCTCGGTTTTGAAACGGAAAAAATATATTTTACACCGCATAGCACTCAGCAATAAGGGACTCTTTCACGTTCTTCATTATCAGGCAGGTCACCATGAAAATCAACCGAATCATTCTTGCCATGTCAACACCTGTTCTCTGTATCCTTTTCTCCTCCTGCTCCTCCATCACCCTAATCCGTATCCAGGAGCTCAAGCAGGTGGAGGCGCATGTCGACTCGCTCAAGGCCCAGGTTGCGGCGCAGCAGGAACAGCTTCTGACCGAGCAGAAAAACCAGGATGAACTGCTCCGTCTCATCCGCGCGGACATGCAGGTGCGGTTCGAGGAGCTCGGCCAGAAGATCGGGGCGCTCGAGGGCAGTTTGTCGGAAAGCAAATTCAAACTGTCGCTCATCGACAAGAAGACACAGGAGATCCAGGACCAGTGGAAGGCCAAGGCGGTCTCGGATTCGGTCTCCGCTTCCCAGAAGAACACGCAGGTGGACAAGCTCTTCCAGATTGCATGCGGCGACTACAACGCGTCGCGCTGGGACCTCGCAGCCAGCGGCTTTTTGGACCTTGTCACCCAATACCCGGAATCGCCCCTCGCCGACGAGTCGTCGTACTGGTACGCGGAATGCTTTGCAAGCAAGAAGGAATTTGACAAGGCAGAGCAGCTCCTCTCGGACTACCTCAGGAAATTCCGCAACGGCAAGAAGGTCTGTGCCTCGCTCTATTCGCTGGGCCTTGTGTTTGAAACCAAGAAACAGCCCGACAAGAAGAAGCTGGTCTGGCAGAAGCTTCTGTCAACCTGCCCGGATTCGCCCGAGGCCAAGGCCGTGAAGGAGAAGATGGGGAAGTGAGTATGGGACAGTAATGGCTTTTTATAAATCTGAAAATAAATCTGGGCGTTCCCCTCACTGCGCTCGGGTCGGTTCTCCTTCCGGTCCACCCCTTCGGGTGCTTCCAAGGGTCGTCGGTCGGCACAAGGCAAGAGACACAATAATGAAGCGCGAAGCGCTATTACCACACCTTGGGGAACGAAGTGACAATTCGCTCTGGCTCACCCTCCGGTCCTGCCTGGCGCGCGCTTTAGGAAAGTCCTTCTGTCAATAACCTGTTCTTGCGCCAATCGGAATACTCAGGACGAAAATCAATAATGTTTCTTTGAACTATTCAACTATTCAACTTTTCAACCTCTTCTTTACAACTACTCCTCGTGGGTGCCGCCGCAGCAATGCATGGTTTTGCAGCTACTTTGTCAAGGCGGTCACCCTGGAGGGGGTAGCGGAGGACCGGACGCGCATTTTCGGGATGTTGGTTTGTAAAGTGGCGCGGACGGGCCGGAGCGAGGGGGATACTTCCCCCATCAAGAATGGTATTTACAAGAGATAATCAAAAAAGAGGGTAAAACTCAAGAAGCCTAAATATCTTCCATCATCATCTCATCCCGATCTTCCTTCCACGGGGCAAGCTGCTTGGTCCGGCTGGGATGCTTGAGCTTGGCGAGGGCCTTGGTTTCGATCTGGCGCACGCGCTCGCGGGAAATGTTGAACGCTTCGCCGATCTCCTTGAGGGTCTTGATGCGGCCGTCATCGAGGCCGAACCGCATGGTGACAATTTCGCGCTCCTTGTCGGCAAGGGAATCGAGCACGGTCTTGATGTGCTCGCGGAGCTTGATAAGCGACATTCGCTGGGCCGGGTCGCCGGCCTTGGGATCCTCGATGTATTCGCCGAAGGTAGTGGTGCCGTCGGTGCCGATCTCCAT
>DATFYJ010000012.1:0-3119 GCA_035315105.1 Chitinivibrionales bacterium | reverse complement strand
TTGGTCAAGCGTCTTTAGAAATCCCATCAAGCTTCCATCGTTGCCGCCATAACCAATAACAATTGGAGTGTAGCTATCCAGAATTAGCTTGAGAGCGCGCTTCCAGCCGTCCGGAAGTATTGAAGTTTCGCCTGGTTCGTTAAGAGGATTGAGCAGTAGATCGCGGTGTATTTTGGCAATAAGCGGGCGACGTAGATTTTGACGAATGTAACCCGTAAGAGATTCGTGACCACAGACTAGTGGAAAAGCGTCGGTATAAATCGCCAATGCATCACCAATAAGGTTGTCAAAGTTTGTAGTTATGGCAATCTTGTGCCTTGTATCGGCCATTATTTGGGCAAGCACGGAGTACCCATAGCTTGGCTCTGCAATATCCATCACCTTCTCCAGAAAGGCATATCCGGAATCCGGATCGTCGTGAAACCGACGCTGGTAAATCCATGGATAGTAGTTTGCGTATTTCTCGAAATTGAATCCTTTGATACCGAGGTTTTCTTCCGTAGCCCACTTCTCCAGCGGCTGGTCATGGAAATCTTCCATTTCGTGAAGTTCTTTCAGCCATTGCATCACCAATTCCCCACCTGTAGGAATTCCCGATTGAACTGAGGCACCGGAACCGAGAATCCAGCAGAACGGGCGATCGGGCATGGTTTCATGCTGCCGAACAAACTGGCTCAAGAAACCTTGAACGGTTATTTTGGGGGCAGTCATTGGTTTCCTTTATCTTGCGTCAAGCAGGAAAATCCCACTCCAAGGAATCAACCCTAAACAAATTATCTAACGGCTTTCAGCTTGCCTCACTTTGTATTCCCCCCCGCCTCCCTTACAAAATACACATACCCGTACTCCGCCCTGGTCTCCCGTAATTGCGGCAGCTTGCGGTACTGCCACGCCTTGTCAATCCTGCAAACGAAATATGCGGGTTTGTCAATGGGACCGTTGATGAGCCATTCCGTGTTGCAGTCATTAGGATTGCTGCCGGGTTTCTTCTTTGTATAGAGCAGGTCGGCCCTGCCCTTGACAACGTTATTGAAGTAGCTCTTGGAGTTGGCCTGGCCAAGCCGGTGGCAGATGTATGAGTGGGAGAAAGCCGGATCAAGCGACTTTCTTTTTGAATAGTAATCTTCCAGATATTTCTTGAAATCTATATACTCAAAGATGACGGGAAGTTGTGTTCTCATACTGTTAATAATACACAATCAACCGCCGAATAGCAACGGGCAAGCGTACTGTTTTTTATAGGACGGGTGTGCAAAGACTGAAGGCCGACTGGATACGGAGACCGTCCCGATAGGATTGAGAATTACAGCGCCGGTGGTTTCCAATTTCTGGCGCCGTGTATGACGCCGGTAATCCAAATATTCTCTTTTTCTATCCGATACATGATGCGGTAGGAGCCGCAAATAATTTCCCGGCATTTTACGTTGCCGATTTCCGGGATTGTTCGGCCGGAATGCGGGTGTTGAGCCAGTCGGTCTGTTGCTTTGAACAGCCTGTCGATAAAGAGGGCGGCATGATATACCGAATCTCTCGCGATATAAGCGGCGATGGAGTCAATATCATCGAGGGAGCTTGGCGACCAGATCACCGTTGCCACTTTTTCATCCTCGTCTTTGCGGCTTCGTCCGAAACGCCCTTTCCCGCCCTGATTTCACGCTCACCGCGATCGAACTTCGTTGCAACGTACAAGGCGTGTATGACATCATCCATTGAAACATTTCTGGGTAAACCATCGATAACCTGTCTTGCCGCAGTTTTTGCATTCATGAGTAAAACCTCCTGTTTAACATCGAAAATATATCATCAACGCAGAGTTCCGGTATCGACGGGACTTCGCGTCTCTGTCACCCCAGAAGCCTACTTCATTTCCTCCGCCTCCCTTACAAAATACACATACCCGTACTCCGCCCTGGTCTCCCGTAATTGCGGCAGCTTGCGGTACTGCCACGCCTTGTCTATTCTGCAAACGAAATACGCGGCTTTATCTATCGGGCCGTTGATCAGCCAGTTCTCGTCGTAGTCCATGGGATTGCCGCCGGGTTTCTTCTTTGTGTAGAACAGATCGGCGTAGCTTTTGAAAAGCGCCCGCGCATAGACGTCCTTTCCAGTAACGCTCCGGAATAATTGTATGGGGCCTGCGTCGGTGTAGTATTCCATTTTCGGGACAAACGCGATCATTGCGGCCTGGAGGCACAGCGCGGTTGATACAATTAGCGTCGCGAACCCTGCACCGAAGCGCTTTCGCGCCAGAAGTATTGCCGCAGCAATAAGCGCCGCGCCGTATCCTGCGCCGATGAGCATCTCCGCGTAGTGCCATTTGCCCGGATACGTGAGGCAGTCTCGCGCGAAACGGTCCTGCACCAGCGGAAGGAGCCACTGCGTGTGCATCATGACAAAAGGGAACGCCGCGACAGCTGCGGCGACGATAAGGCCGAACGCAACGAGCGACGCGGTGAGCCACCGGTTCCACGCGAGCTTTCCCGCCATCACGGCGCGCATGTGGTACGCGGCAAGAAAGGTGATGGGGAAATAGCACAGCGACGAATACAGTACGGTCTTTGTCTTGACAATAGAAAACAGGATCAGCACCACCCAGAACAGCACGAGCATCCACCGCGTGAAACGCTGCTGCTCTTCGGTCCCGGCCTTACCGGGGAGGAAGGACCGGATGGCCATGAACGACGCGGGAAAGCACCCGAACAAAAGCACCACGAAATGGAACCAGAACGGGCGTCCGTGACCCGCCTCGCCCGACGAAAACAGTTTGGCCTGGTACTTGACAAATTCGGTGACGAACCATGGTCCGTGCACCAGGGTTTCAACACCGTACCACAGAAGGGCAACGGCCGCCGCGGCTGCGGCGCAAGCGGCAACGCCTTTTACGGACACGTACGGTTTGAACCTGTGCATTGCCCAATAGACGCATGCGCACAGCACGGCAACAAGAATCGCCACCGGCCCCTTGGTGAGCGTCGCAAGACCCAGAAACGCACCGGCAAGCGCCATGGTACCCACGCGAGTAACGTGGTCATCGGCCTTTTCGCTTCGGTAAACAAAGTAGATTCCGAGAAACGTGAAGAGATTGAATATAGGGTCGATGATGCCGGACTTGAAGAACA
>DATFYJ010000011.1:0-2806 GCA_035315105.1 Chitinivibrionales bacterium | reverse complement strand
TCACCATCCATCCGGGCCGTCGCGAGGTGCTTATCGCCGGAAAGCCCGTGGAACTCACCAACATGGAATTTCGCGTTCTGCATTTTCTTGCAGGCAGGCCGGGATGGGTGTTTTCGCGGTACCAGATTGTTGAGGGCGTGCGCGGCGACAATTACCCGGTCACCGACCGCTCGGTCGACGTTCTCATTGTCGGTTTGCGCAGGAAACTCGGCGAGGCGGGTGACTTTATTGAGACCGTGCGCGGCGTCGGGTACCGGTTCAGGGAGGAAACTTAGACACGATGTGGCCGCGAAAGCTTATGTGGCTCCTCTTCTTCACCTACCTGCTTATCATGGGTATTCCGGCGGGCCTCATCACGTGGTATGCTTCCGATTCCTATTCGAAATTCTACAGGCAGCAGGTCGTTGAAGACCTGAAAGCCCGCGCTTGGCTTATTGCGAGCGAGATGGAACAGCAACTCGCTTCCTCGTCGCCGGCGAGCCCGGCTCGCACCGATTCCCTGTGCAAGGCGCTCGCAGGAAGAGTCCATACGCGGTTCACCATTATTGCGCCCAATGGGAAAGTGCTCGGCGATTCGGAGAAGGACCCTGATTCCATGGAAAACCACGCAGACCGTCCGGAAATCGAGGTCGCCATGGCGGGCGCCGCCGGCGTTTCGGACCGTTTCAGCGCGACGCTCAGGCAGAAACTCATGTACGTGGCGGTCCCCGTGTATTACCGCGGCGTGGTGGCGGAAGTGGTCCGCACGGCGTTTTCGGTCGCGGTGATCAGGAATGCGCTGGGTGCGCTCTACGGCCGGATTGCGGCGGCGGTCCTGGTGATGGTGCTGTTCGCGGCGCTGGTGAGTTACCTTGTGTCAAGAAACATCAGCGCGCCCATTGCGGCCATGAAAAGGGGAGCGCAGCGTTTCGCGGTAGGCGATTTCAGCACAAGGCTTTCCGTGTCCGGGTACGAAGAGGCCGGAGACCTAGCCGCCGGGCTCAACGAAATGGCGCGGCAGCTGAGCGACCGGCTCGCTACCATCACGCGTCAGAAAAACGAGCTCGACGCCGTGCTGTCGAGCATGATCGAAGGCGTGGTGGCGATTGATGCAGAGGAACGGATCATCACCATCAACAGCGCGGCGGCCGGGCTTTTTTCCATCGATCGCGAGCACGCCAAAGGGAAGTGGATCGGCGAGGCGATCCGGAACATCGAGGTGCAGGATTTTCTTCTCGCTACGCTCAAGGCTGAGGGACCGGCCGAATGCGAGCTGCTCCTGCCGGTGCGCGGCCGCGGCCGCGGCAATGACGCTCAGAAGGACACGGAGCTGTTTCTTCAGCTGCACGGCAGCGCGCTCCGCGACGGCGCGGGGACAACCATCGGCGCGCTCATGGTGGTCAACGACATCACCACGATAAAGCGGCTTGAGAACGTCCGCAAGGATTTTGTGGCCAATGTTTCGCACGAGCTCCGAACGCCGCTCACTTCGGTCAAGGGGTACGTGGAAACGCTGCAGTCCGGTGCAATGGAAAACCGCGCGGAGGCCGAGAGGTTTCTGTCAATCATTTCCGGCCAGGTGGACCGCATCAATTCGATCGTGGAAGATCTGCTGTCCCTGTCGCGCATCGAGCGGGACGCCGAACGCCAGGCCATAGAGCTTTCGCCGGGCGCGCTTTCCGAGGTGGTTTTGACCGCCGCCGACACGTGCCGCCACAAGGCATCGCTCAAGAACATCACGCTTGAAGTCTCATGCGACAAGACAATAACAGCGCTCATGGAAAAGTCGCTTCTCGAACAGGCAGTGGTTAATCTTATCGACAACGCGATCAATTACAGCGAAGAGAAGAAAACGGTGTGGATCAAGGGCGAGGCCGCTGGCGGAAAGGCGCTCATTTCGGTCCGCGATGAAGGCATAGGGATTCCTGGGGAGCACCTCGAACGGATCTTCGAACGGTTCTACCGGGTCGACAAGGCGCGGAGCAGAAAGCTGGGAGGCACCGGCCTCGGACTCTCTATTGTCAAACATATCGTTCTTGCCCACAAGGGACTGGTGACCGTGGAAAGCACGATTGGAAAAGGGAGCACGTTCACGATCGCGCTGCCGCTTGCATAACAGACGGGAGCATGCCTCACCGCAAAGACGCAAAGGACGCAAAAAAATTGGCGAGATGATTCATACCGGATGACAATGCCTGGAAACAAGACGAAATGATTCCTGAATGGAAACGAAGTACCATGAAAAAAGCAAAACAGCGTACAAATTCTACTTTCAACTCTGCGTCCTATGCGCCTTTGCGGTGAAGTTTTCTTAACGAACATTTCAAGATTTCAAGGAGACCCTATGGCGGTCCATTTGCAGAAAGAAATCGACAACCTCAAGAAGAAAATCCTCCGCCTGTCCGCAATGGTCGAGGAGAACGTGGAGCGGGCGGTGCGCGCCGTTGAAAAACGTGACGCCGGTCTCGCGGGAAAAGTGATCGATATGGACAAGGCTGTTGACATAATGGAAATTGAGGTCGAAGAGGAGTGCCTCAAGGTGCTCGCACTTCACCAGCCGGTCGCTACCGATCTCCGCTTCATCGTCGCGGTGCTCAAGATCAACAACGACCTCGAGCGCATCGGCGACCTCACCGTGAACATCGCGGAACGTTCGCTCGTTCTTGCCGAGAGGCCCGACTTCGTCTTTACCTCGAATTTCCCGGACATGATGGAAAAGGCGAGGCTCATGCTCAAGAAATGCCTTGATGCGCTTGTCAACCTCGACCCGAAGCTCGCCCTGGAGGTGTGCGCGTCGGACGACGAAGTCGACGCGCTCTACAAGGAA
>DATFYJ010000010.1:0-5385 GCA_035315105.1 Chitinivibrionales bacterium | reverse complement strand
CATCTGGGTGTCGCCCGCGTGGCTCAGGCCGCCCCTTTTGCCCGGCCACAAATGGATAAAACTCGAGCCGAAAATGGCCTTCGGCACCGGCCATCACGAGACTACAAGGCTTGCGTGCCGCATCCTGCAGGGCGTGGTGGAAAAGGCGGACGCCCCTCCGTCTCTTCTTGACATAGGCTCGGGGTCCGGCATCTTGTGCCTCGTTGCGGACTGTTGCGGAATTTCCCGTGCCGTCGGCGTGGAGGTGGACCCCGTGTGCGGCCCGAACATGGCCGAAAACCTGCGCAGGAACCGTCCGAAATCGCCCGTGGGTTTTGCTGTGGGCAACGTGCGCTGCCTCAAGGGAAATGCGCGTTTCGACATCGTTGTCATGAACATGATATCGTCACAGGGAATGCCGATTCTCGACGACGTGCGCCTGATGCTCAAGGACGGCGGGCGGTTCATCTGGTCGGGGCTTCTGCTGGATGAGAGGAAGGGTCTTGTGGCCTCGGCCCGCGCTCACGGATTCGCGTTCGACAAGGACGCCCACGAGAACGAATGGTGGTGCGCCTCTTTTGTCAAGTCTGCGCCATAGGGAACCTCCATGGAAAACGGATCATCCGACAAAGCAGCGGAGAACGGCGGCCCTGCGCCTTCGCCCCCGGGCATTCTCTCACGGGAGATTCCGGTGCTGCCCGACGGCTCCGCTCCCCTGCCGCTCGGCTCCGGCGCCATCGTGTCGGTGCTCGGCGAGGGCGGCGTTGCAATCGTGTACGAGATCTGGGTGGAAAAGCTCGGGATCGCCCGCGCCGTGAAGGTACTCAAGCCGAACGCCTCCATCGAATCGACCGGCAGGTTCGAAACCGAAATGCGGATAACGGCGCAGTTGCGCCATCCCAACATCATCGAAATCCACAACGTGGGAGAGTGGCACGGGCTCCCCTACATCGAGATGGAAAAGATAGAGGGGTTTTCTCTCGACACCATCATCCGCGAACGGGGGAGCCTGCCCCTTCCCGTTTGCACGTCCATTGCGATCATCACGTGCAGGGCGCTTTCCTACACGCACAACCATGTCTATCTTGTAAACGATGTGGAACACCGCGGGATCCTGCACCGCGACCTTAAGCCGGGCAACATCATGATCTCGCGGTCGGGCGCGGTGAAACTCATGGACTTCGGCCTTGCAACGCCGACCGGCATCTCCATGCACACCATGGAGGGAACCGTGGTGGGATCGCTGCAGTACATAGCGCCGGAGCTTTTAGAGGAAAGCAGGCGGGCCGACGCACGGTCCGACATCTTTTCGCTCGGCTGCGTGCTGTACGAGATGATAACCGGTCACAAAACGTTTGGCGAGAAGAACATGGCTAAGCTGGTGACCGCGCGGCTTAAGAACGACTACAAACCGCTGGGGGAATTCAAGGTAAAATGCCCTCGCTCGCTTGTAAAGTTGGTGGGCGGCAGTCTCGCGCTGCATCCGGACAAGCGCCTTCGCTCTGCCGCGGAAGTCCTCCGGCGGCTGGAGAAAATTCACGCAAGACTGACAAATGACAAGCCGGAAAACCTTGTCGAATACTACATCAACTCCAGCCTCCGGAAGAACACCGTCTCGTTCAGGCGGCCGCTGCCCCGTCTCGGCGTCGCTGCAGCGGTTGCCGCCGCGGCGGTCGTTGCGGGCGCGTGCCAGTTTGCCGTGCCAGACCTTCCCTATCGAATTATACGCTTCATCGCGGACGCGCGATTCGTCAGCGCCTCGGAAGCCTATCGCCGCACATCCGGTAGGCTCGCAGCGAGGCATTTGTCAGGGAAACGGCAGGATCTGCCTCCCGAAGTTCCTGTTCACCCGCACAAAGTCTGGGCCGGAGAGAATCCAGCGTCCCCGGACGAAGCGAAGAGCGCCTGGCAGTCCGGTGCAGCTCCCGGCCCGGAAGACAGGGCTCTTGTCGCGGCCCTGCAGAGAAAATACGGCACCAAGGACATGCTGGAAATACTGGGCCGCGAAACAGACAGAGGCAAATTCGTCTCCTCGCTCAGGCTGTTCGACGCGCTCGACCGGGAAAGCGCCGCCACGGTCCGCGCGCGCCTGTACATGATGCGCGCCCTGAAGGGGCTGGGCAACAAAGGAGCGCTTGCGGCCTTTTTCATGAGGCCCGACATTCCCGACAAGGAATATTTTGTTTCGAAGGCCCAGTACCTTGCGTCCCTCAAACGGTACATCGAGGCAATTGATATGTGCGAAAAAGGCACCCAGTCGCCGGCCTGCATCGGGGGGGCCGATTCCCTCGATCGCATGTCAGCCTATCTCAAGGCGTCCTGCCTCACGAGCCTGTTCGTGGCGTCGTCGACCGGCGATGCCAGAAAACGCGCCCTGGAAAGCTGGAACGAACTCAGGGTTCTTCTCCACAACAGGCAGGACGACCCGTATTACGGGCTTGCGGAAAAAAACATCCGCCTGCTCTCCGACCGGCCAAACGGGGCGGCCCCGTGAGGAGGATGCCCCACCGTTTGCACTTTGCGGCCGCGCTGCTTGCGTGCTACGCTCTGCGCGCCCTTCCCGACGTCAGCGTCGTCCGCGGCAACGGCCCCGACTTTCCGCTCGACGTGGACAGCGTTTACTTTGTCGCCTGGCGCGACTCCGGCGGAACGGCCGACTCGCTGGTGAAACCGCTTCCCCTGTCGTTGTACGCAGAGCTGCGCGACAACATCGACTCGGTGTACAACTACGCCACTGCGCTCTCGTTGCACCGGAAGGAGCTTGTGGGCTGTCCGCGCGGCCGGCCGCACAGCCGTCCCTACGGGGCGCGTCTTGCGTTCTACACTCTGGGAACGCCGTCGCTCAAGGTCCTGTTTTCGTGCGGGAACTACGCTAGCGCCAAGCTGGTCACCGCCACCGACCGGTATCCGTTCGTGGTAAAGTTTACAAAGGGGTTTGCGGGGAAATTGCGGAAGCTCTCACGCGGCAAGTAGGGCCGGATCTATTTCCTACGGCGCTTGTGGGTCAATTTCACCTCCCGCCACGTCCCGCTGCGCGGGTCTTTAATAAGCTTGAGATGCGGCGTCTCCCCGGCGTCGAATATCATCAGTTCTCTGTCCCGTATCACCGTCCTTCCCCGCAGCGTCACCCCCATCCTGTTGATCGCCCGGTACTGCGTCACGAGATGCTCGCGCATGCGCTCGAAGTCGTCGTGCTGCTCACCGAAGGAGAAGAACAGCGTGGCAATCCCGGCTTCCCGCAGGCGCCGGTAGAGTTTGAGAGGGAACTGCTTGATCTGCCGCCGCCGCTCGAAACCGCGCTTCTGGTAGATGGAATTCCTGTCGGTAAACACTAGGTAGCAGAAGTGGGCGTCGGGGAACAGCGTCGCGAGCGGCTCGAACAGGTTGCGCAGGAGGTCATCGGCGTTTACCGTGAGTTTCTCCAGCTTGCTTTCCAGAACGAGAATGCTGCGCTGCCGGAAGTAGCGGTAATCGAACAGGCCGTCGAGTTCCTTGATGTTCTCGTATCCGTACTTGCCTCTGCCGGTCTTCTTGAGGATCACAAGGTTGGGGTATTTTCGTATCTTGAGGACGTACTGCTGGGTATTGGTGATGATGAAATCGTCGCGTTCCTTGGGATTGAAGCGCCGGTCGAAGATGCCGCCGGTCTTGCCGAGCGGGTTTATGTGCTTGAGCCAGTACTTGGTGACGCGCCGCGCAATGCGCTCGGCGATGTCCCCCACGATGTTGCCCCACGCGGCATTGTCAAACGCATACGGCGCGCTCAAAAGATCGCCCACGGTGTACAGCGGGTAGCTGATACTTTCGATCCGGTACTCAATAATGACTTTGTCAAGGTTGCCGCGGCCTTCGTTGATTTCGTCGTTGGGGTTGTGAAGGCGGTAGGTCCCCCGCACCCCGTGGTCGCGCCGGAGGGAATAGATGACTTCGCCGTCGGCCGCACCGGAAGGGTTCCAGGCGGCCGGCTCGAAGCTCGCGAACAGGGAATAGGGATCGTACGGTGCGGTCATGGTCTTTTTACTCGCCGGTAGATTTACAGGCGCTTGCCTTTGTACTAGTGTAGTGTTTCCTAATTGGCTATACGATTATCGAATGCTGTCATGCCCGTGAAAACGGGCATCCAGTGAAGGTTTAAAACTGGATTCCCGCTTTCGCGAGAATGACATTTGCATAGACATTTGCGACATAATACACTAGCGCGCCCTCCGTGTAATGAAATACTGCATGGGACGCGCCCGCCGCAACGATTTGCGCCGGGCGCGTCCGGCGCTTGCGATGGCGCGCCGTTTGGATGCATATTTACAGAGTAAAATCCGCCCGAGGCGCGGCTGCGGAGAAGGCGCAGGTATCCCATGACCTACGACAGAGAACTCAAAACGGCAATGGACGCGGCGAGGGCCGCCGGTAAAATCCAGCTTGCCTATCGCGGCCGCGTCCCGGCCGTAGAAACCAAATCCGACGCGTCGCCCGTCACCGAGGTCGACCGGAAATGCGAGACCATGATCCGCGACAAGCTGTTGCGCCGGTTTCCCGCAGACGGTTTTCTGGGCGAGGAGACCGGATGCGAACCGGGAAGGAGCGGCAGAACGTGGATCGTGGACCCGCTCGACGGCACGCGGCCGTTTCTCCGCGGCATTCCCACCCACAGCGTGCTTATTGCGCTTGAAGACCAAGACAAACTCGCGGTCGGCTGCATGCACCTTCCCGCGCTCGGCGAAACCTACTGGGCTCAGAAGGGCCGCGGCGCGTACCTGAATGGAAGGCGCATCCGTGTTTCGAAGACCCGCGATCTTTCCAGGGTCATGGGCAGCGCGCTCGGATTTGCGGAACATTCCTCGAAGCCCAAGGGGAAGCGGCTTCTTTCCCTCATGAAAACGTGGGACTACGCCTACGGGTTCATGGACGCGTATTCGTACGGCGGCGTGGCGTGCGGACGGCTTGACGTGTGCGTCAACCTTCTCGACAAACCATGGGACTGCGCCGCGGCGGCGTGCATCGTTGCCGAAGCCGGCGGTTCGTTCTCTGATGTCAATGGAAACCGCTCGGTGCACAACGGATCCGTGATTCTCTCCAACGGCTTTGTCCACGACGCTGTCCTAGAGTATTTTCAATAGTCATTATTGGTTCTTGCGCGGGACCCGCCGCGAACCACGCACGATTCGGAGGTTTTTTTGGCCCAGAAAGCGGACATTAAGAAGGGTGAAGAGCAGCAGCCTCAGCGGAGATCCGAGAAGGCGGGCATCACTCATTTTACAAAGGACATGGTTTCCGCGCTCGCCATGGCGCTCATCGCCATCGTCTACATCATCCAGGCGTTCAAAATACCGAGCGGATCCATGGAAGACAGCCTCCTGGTGGGCGATTTCCTCCTCGGCCTCAAGTTCATCTACGGCGCGCCGGTGCTGC
>DATFYJ010000009.1:0-2253 GCA_035315105.1 Chitinivibrionales bacterium | reverse complement strand
TGGTCGCGTCGCTCCACGCCGAAAACAACTACGACCTTATCCTGCTCGACATCAACATGCCGGACATGGACGGCTTCGGCGTGATGGAAAAGCTGAGGGAAATCGAGACGTCCGGCTACCTCCCCGTTCTGGTGATAACCGGCGAGTACGACAAAAAAATCCGCGCCCTGAAGTCGGGAGCAAAGGACTTTATCTCCAAGCCCTTCGAGCCCGCCGAACTGAGGATGCGGGTGTACAACATGCTGGAGGTGAGGCTGCTCAACAAAGGATTGCAGAGTTACAACGAAGAACTGGAGCGGGGAGTGCTCGCGCGCACCGCAGAACTCAGGCAAAGCTACCTGGAAACCATCGTGGCCATGACCCGGGCGGCCGAGTACAAGGACAAAGACACCGGCGACCACCTCGAGCGCATCAGCTTCTTCTGCAAGGAGCTTGCCGGCATTCTCGGCTGCGACGCGGACTTTACAGACAGGATCTTTTTCGCAAGCCCCATGCACGACATCGGCAAAATAGGCATCCCCGACCATATCCTGCTCAAGCCCGGCAGCTTTACACCGCAGGAATGGGAGATCATGAAGGGCCACACGGCCCTGGGCGGGAAAATCCTCGCCAACTGCAGGTCGCCCTACCTCAAGATGGGCGCCGAAATCGCGGTAAGTCACCACGAACGCTGGGACGGAGGCGGCTATCCCCGCGGCCTGAAGGGAGAGGCGACCCCCCTTTCCGCGCGCATCATGAACATCTGCGATATTTACGATGCGCTGCGCAGCAAGCGCCCGTACAAACCCGCGCTCGACCACGCAAAGGCGGTCGATATCATCATCAACGGCGACGGCCGCACCATGCCGGGACATTTCGACCCCGCCGTCCTCAAGGCATTCAAAGAGAACACCGGGAAGTTTGAGGAGATCTTTAGTGAGTTCGCGGGGAAGAAAGAAGTCTGACTGTTCCGGCTCCAGCCGGGTGAAGAAATGAACGGGGTATTGCGTCTTGACCACGGCGCAGGAGGCGGGGAAAAGGGAGGGAAGGCGGGTTTGAGTTAGAGGTTGAAAGTTGGAAGTTGAAAGATCAGGGCTGATTAAAAGAAAACGTATTTATTAAAACTGTTGGACGGGAGAAAATATCTCATGAAAAAGTACCTCCTCATTGCCCTCTTGCTCCTCTCATGTGCCAAAGTCGTTGATAACAATTCTTCATCGTCTTCCATTTCACCCGGACTCTACGCGCTTGCCGCGGAGTTCGTGGACTATGTGTATATCGACACGATCGACTCGATACTCCACACCATAAAGGACATTCCGCTCATCAAACTCAAATCCGACAACCGGTTCGAACGGAACCCCTGGTGCCGCATAGGCGGATGCGGGCCGACCCAATCTATGGTTGGGACCTACGTGACCGCGCTGCTCGCCGATACGACGCTCCAAGGCTCCTGGTTTGCCAAACCGGATTCACTCATTCTGTCGTGTGAAATAATAACCCCGCCGGTACACGAAACACGATATGCCCTGCCCATAATCCGGCACTCGGCAGATACGTTTGAAGTGCTGGACGTGCACACCGACACGGCATATTACAGGACGTTTTTCAAGATGGCGGACGAAAATGCGTCGTGGGACGCATTTAGCTGCTGTACGCTGGCACATAAACAATAAAGCGATAGAGAAGATGCAAGCGGTGGGGGAGGTGGCCCCGAAGGATGAGGTTGATGGCAGGATGAAAAACATAAGGTGTCATTAGACAACTCAGATTTGCACCAACTCGTCCTCGCCCCCAAAACCTCCGTGCGCGGCTGCGCCGCTGATGGCGTTGGAAAAGCAAAACAAAATCAAATCGAATTTGCGAATGCCATTATTGACAAGTGGGCGACGCTCTTATGCCCAGCGCCAGGCCGGAACGGAGGCCGCGTTGGAACGCGGTGCCGCCCGGACCCGCCGCTATTGCGGCATAGGGCCGAGGCGGCCGGAGGCCGAAGGCCGAGACCGGAGCGAGGGCCGCCGCCGTACTCGGCGGGGCGCCCAAGTCTTTTGTGTTAATATGGAGCGGTAAACAATGAAACTCGGACTCGAAGTAGTAGTCGTGGACGACGAACAGCCCATAACCGACGTGCTGTGCAGCTACGTTCTCCTCACCGCGCCGCATGCGCAGGTCCACAGCTTTACCAATGCCGAAACCGCGCGCGACTTTGTGCAGAACAATCCCATCGATCTTCTTGTTACCGACTACAGAATGCCCCTTATTAACGGCATGCAA
>DATFYJ010000008.1:0-2614 GCA_035315105.1 Chitinivibrionales bacterium | reverse complement strand
CCCGCGAGCGCGTCGTCAGGATACCCGCACGAGGCGAGCTTGGGGTCGAGCAGGGCGAAGGCTGTGGGCACGCGGTCCTTGGGCTCGTGGTGGTCCGAAACGATCACGTCGATGCCGAGCGAATTGGCGAGGTCCACTTCTTTACATGCTGTAATGCCGCAGTCCACCGACACCACAAGCTTGGCGCGCTGCTGGGCGATTGCGCGGATCCCCTCCTCCGACAGCCCATAACCTTCCGTCAATCTGTTGGGAAGATAGTAATCGCAGTCGGCGCCGAACTGCCGCAGGAGGCGGATGAGGATCACGGTTGACGTGACGCCGTCCACGTCGTAGTCGCCGTAGATGACGATCTTCTCGCGGTCGCGGATGGCCGCGCACACGCGGTCGCACGCCTTCTCCATGTCGCTGAACAGGAACGGGTCGTAAAACTGCGCCTGCCCGGGCGAAAAGAACCGACGGCATTCGTCCGGCGTGGTGAAGCCGCGCACCGCAAGGATGGCGGCGGCGGCGGCCGGGATGCCGAGGCTCGAAGCGAGCTCTGCGGCGACGCGGGCGTCGGCGGTCTTCACCACAATCGTTTCGCGCGCCGTATTCATGGTCGGCTGCATCATGCAAGACCTACGAGACTTTCGAACCGGGCGACGCCGGCCTGTCGGGCTGGACAACGGACAGCGCGCCCTTGTCAAGCGCGGCGAGGAGCATGCCCTGTGATTCCACGCCCATCACCGTGGCGGTTTTCAGGTTGGCAATAACGACCACCTGTTTGCCCACGAGCGTTTCGGGCGGGTACGAAAGGGCGACGCCCGCCACGATCTGGCGCGGAGCGGATTCCCCTATGTCTACGAGAAGCTTGAGGAGCTTCTGCGACTTCTCGATTTTCTCGGCGGTCTTGATGATGCCCACGCGCAGATCGAGCGACTTGAAGACCGAGATGTCAATGCCTGCATCGGTCCGCACCCCTGTCGGCGCCCCCTCTCCCTCCCGGGGGAACAGCACATCGAGCGTTTCCCGCTCCAGTGGCGTGACGAGCTTTTCGGTGGCGCCGAGTTTTACTTTACGCAACGAGAACACGTGATCGGACCACGACAGCGTCGCCCCGAGTTGTGACTCCACCTTTGCGACGCAGGCGGGAACCACCGGTTTGAAAAACACCGCGAGCGACCGCACCAAATTGGCGCAGGTCACCATCACCGTTGCCGCAGCAGCGGTGTCGGTCTTTATGAGGTCCCAGGGCTTTGAGTCCTGGTAATATTTGTTGCCGAGCGTGGCGAGCGCCTGGATGCGCTCGATCGCCGACTTGTAGTCGACCTCATCGAAGTCCCGGGCTATGGCCTCGCCTTCCTTCACCACGGCGGCTGCGATGTCCCCGTCCCATGGCGCATCCGGGATTTCGCCGCTAAAATAGCGGTCGCAGAACACAAATGTGCGGTGGTGAAGGTTGCCGAAGTTGTTCGCGAGGATCGTGTTGACCCGGTTGACAAATTCGTCAGGGTTGAAATCGATGTCCATTGCGTTGTTCGAAAGTTTGGCGCCGAAATAGAACCTGAGGAACTCCGCACCCTGCGGGTGTTTTACTTTGTCAAGAAAGTCCCGCGCCAGGATGAACGTGCCCCTGCTTTTTGACATTTTCTCCCCGCCTGCCGCGTTGAGGAAACCGTGGACCACAATTTTCGAGGGCAGCTTGAAGCCGGCGTTTTTTAGCATCACGGGCCAGAACAGGGTGTGGAAATAGACAATGTCCTTGCCGATGAAATGCACGAGCTGGGCAGGGCTTTTTTCCGACCAGAACGCATCGACGTTTTCGCCATGTTCGCTGCACCACTTCTTCGTGGACGCGATATAGCCGATGGGCGCATCGAGCCAGACATAAAAGTATTTGCCCTTCATGCCCGGAATCTCGAACCCGAAATACGGACCGTCGCGCGAAATGCACCATTCCTTGAGACCGCCGTCGATCCAGGTCTTTACAAAGTTCTTCATCTCGTCGCGCAGCGCGCCGGTCCCGAGCACGAAATCGCGCAGGAACTGCTCGCATTTGGCAAGCTGAACGAACAGGTGGGTGGATTCCCGGAGCACCGGCGTTTTGCCGCAGGTGATGCAGACAGGCGACTTGAGATCGACCGGGTCGTAGGTGGAGCCGCACGATTCGCAATTGTCACCGTACTGGTCGGCCGTGCCGCACGTGGGGCACGTGCCCTTGATGAACCGGTCGGGCAGGAACCGCTTGTCGTGCTCGCAGTAATACTGGGATATCTGTTTTTCCTCCACCAGGCCATGATCGCGCAGTCCCTTGTAGATGAATTCGGCAAAGAAGCGGTTTTCCTCGGAGTTGGTGGTGTAGAAAATGTCAAAACCGATGTTGAACCCGGCATAGTCCCGGACATGGTGCTGGTATATTTCGGAAACCAGCTGCTCCGGCGTCACCCCGCGTTTCATGGCATTGATCTGGATGGCCGTGCCGTGCGTGTCGTCGGCGCACACATACACCGCGCGGTTCCCGCACAGCTTCTGGAACCGCACGAACACGTCGGTCTGCACTGCTTCGAGAAGATGACCCAGGTGAATGTCGCCGTTGGCATAGGGCAGGGCGCTCGTGACCAGGATCGTCCGCGCC
>DATFYJ010000007.1:0-4104 GCA_035315105.1 Chitinivibrionales bacterium | reverse complement strand
TTCGGGGAAATCAAGATCTTCCTTTCCACGGATATTTCTTCACAAAGCAGAATCATGTATTACCGCAGGATCGGCGAACGGGTGAAAAAGGCCATGCCGTTCCTCGACTACGACGGCGACCCCTACATGGTGATCGCGGAGGACGGCAGGCTTTTCTGGTTCATCGACGCCTACACCACCACGTCGCGGTATCCGTATTCGGCCTTTGTCGGCAATGTGGGCAATTACATCCGCAACTCCGTGAAGGTAACGGTTGACGCCTACAATGGCACGGTGTCGTACTACGTCGCCGATCCCAAGGACCCGATCATCCGGGCATACCGGAACATCTTTCCCGGCGTGTTCAAGCCGCTTGCCGACATGCCCCCGGACCTGCGTCGCCATATCCGCTACCCGCAGTCTTACTTCGCCATCCAGGCAAGGGTATATGCCTTGTACCACATGACCGACCCGCAGGTGTTTTACAACAAGGAAGACCTGTGGCGCATACCGGAAAGCTTTGCCGAGGGCCAGACCGACCAGATGGTGCCGTATTACACCATCATGAAACTCGCCGAGGTGGGGAAGCAGGAGGAGTTCATCCTCATGGTGCCGTTCTCTCCCGCCAAGAAGGAGAACATGATCGCGTGGCTCGCCGCGCGGTGCGACGAGCCCAATTACGGCAAACTTCTGGTGTTCGATTTTCCCAAACAGCAGCTCGTGTACGGACCCCAGCAGATCGAATCGCGCATCAACCAGGACCCGGATATCTCAAAGCAGATCACGCTGTGGAACCAGGGCGGGTCGCGCGTGATCTGGGGCAGCCTGCTGGTTATTCCTGTTGAGCAAGCACTCCTGTATGTCCAGCCGCTGTACCTTGCGGCGGAAAACGGGGGAGGCGTGCCCGAGCTCAAGCGCGTGATCGTCTCGTTCGGCAAAAGCATCGCCATGGAGGAGACCCTTGAGCGGTCGCTGTCGGCTATTTTCGGCGGTGTCTCCCAGGAGCAGCGTGTCGAGACGCCGAAGCAGGCCGCCGCGGCGCAGGAACCGGAATCCGCATCGGTAAAGAAGCTCATCGCCGAGGCGGGCCGCGAGTTCGAGAAGGCGCAGGAGGAGTTGTCAAAGAAGAACTGGGTGGGATATGGGCAGGCGATGGGAGAAGTGCAGAGGATTATTAAAGAATTAGGGACGAAAGTAAAATAACCATTTTGTATTGTAGGATATATCGGGGGAGAGGTTTCTCCCCCGGCCTCGACCTGCTTCGCAGTTCTCGGCAGCGCTTTCCGCCCTTCCTGTTGGGCGGGCGCTTTCCTCTGCCGCGCGTTAGGTGGACCGGAGTGGTCCCGCCATAGCGGGATTGCCGGCCGACCCCGGCCGAAGGCCATCGGGGCGGTCCGGCAACGAGGCGAACAGCCGAGCCCGGAGGGAGACCGACCCCCGCAGGGGGGAACGCCCATTTTTCTCTTATTTTTATCAGCAAGGTTTTAATTATATTACAAGGCTTTTGACCGCTGCCGATCACCCTTGATGAAAAAGGATTTCCCCATGGGCTTCAACATCTTCGACCTGCTTCTCCCGCGCGAGACCAAGTTCTTCACCTACATGGAGCAACAGGTGGGATTGCTGGAAAAAGGGTGCTTCACCTTCAAGGAGCTCGTGGGCAAGATTGAAACGCTGTCCGAAGACGCGATCAAGAAGGAGCTGCTGGTGATCAAGGACTGCGAGTCCAGCGGCGACGTGGTGGAGCGGACCATCATCGAGGAGCTCAACAAGACCTTCATCACGCCCATTGACAGAGAAGACATCCACACCCTCGCGATCAACGTGGACCGGGCGCTCGACATCCTCAACAGCATATCGAGGAAAATCGAAATCTACCAGATTCGCCAGGTTCCCGCCAACGTATGGAAATTCGCCGACATCATCGTGAAGATCGCGGCGGAAATGAAAAACGCCGTCCGGCAGCTCAAGACGCACAAAAGCATCGGGGAAGTCGCAACCCGCATGCATGAGCTCGAAATAGAGGCCGACGAGCTGTTTCACGTGAGCATGGCCGAGCTGTTCAAGGAGAAAGATCCCATTCACATCATCAAATTCAAGGAAGTGTACGAGCACCTTGAATCGGTGGTGGACGCCATCGACTATGTGGGCAAGCTCATTCGCGGCATCAAGGTGAAGCAGGGATAGGCCCGTGGCATCCTCATTCACCCTTGTTATCATCGTCGTCGCCGTCGCGCTCCTGTTCGATTTTGTCAATGGGTTCCACGACGCGGCCAACGCGATCGCCACCATCGTCGTCTCCAAAACCCTCACGCCCCTGCAGGCGGTGATCCTTGCCGGCGCCGCGAACTTCATAGGATACTTCACGTTCGGTCTTGCCGTTGCCACGATGATCGGCAAAGGTGTTGTCCATTTCGACCAGGTAACGCTGCCGCTGCTCTTGGCCGCGCTCCTCGGCGCCGTATTGTGGGACATCTGCACCTGGCTCATCGGCCTGCCCACCTCCAGCAGTCATGCGCTCATTGGAGGGCTTGTCGGCAGCGGCATAGCGGCGGTCGGAACAAACGTCGTGATATGGGGCGGCGTATTAAAAATATTCCTTTTTATTTTCATTGCGCCCGTTCTCGGCGGCATCGGCGCCGCCATATTCACGACCTTGACATTATGGATTTTCAGGAAATCACATCCGGCAAAAAATGCCAAAAGGTTCAAAGCACTCCAGCTTATCGCGTCGATATTCTCCAGTATCGGGCACGGCACCAACGATGCCCAGAAGACCATGGGCATTATTGCGCTCGCCCTTTTCACCGGGGGCGTTACGTCGACCTTTGTGATCCCGGATTGGGTCGTTTTTTCGGCCTACACGGCTATTTCCCTCGGCACCGTGTTCGGAGGATGGCGCATTGTCAAGACCATGGGCACGAGCATCACCAAGATCCGGGAAATGGAAGGGTTCTGCTCGAGCTCCGCGTCCGCGCTCGTGCTCATCGGCACGTCGCATTTCGGGATTCCCGTGAGCACCACCCATGTGATTGCGGGCTCTATTATGGGCGTGGGGGCTGTTGAGCACGCCGCGAGCGTCAGGTGGATCACCGCGCGCAAGATCGTGTGGGCGTGGATCCTCACCATCCCCGCGTCGGCGATATTCGCCGGCATTGCCTACCTTGCGCTTGCGCCGTTTCTGGTGCGGTAGAAGTCATTCTTCAGCAGGCAAGATACTCTAAAAGATAGAGTAATGCTTGGTGGGGGCACCGCTGCGATACAGGGTAATAGAAGACTTGGGCGTTCCCCCAGGTAGAGCCGCACGGCGGTGCGGCTCTACCTGGGGTCGGTCTCCCTGCGGGCTCGGCTGTCCGCCTCGTTGCCGGACCGCCCTATGCCTGTCGGCCGGGTCGGCCGGCAATCCCGCTATGGCGGGACCACTCCGGTCCACCTAACGCGCGCAACTGGAATTCTATTCAGTCAACAACCATTTCTCGCGCCTATCGGAACCTAGCCGACCTCTCAATGTTTTCTTGAATCCTGCTGCCAACTGTCAACTTTCAACTTCTTCTTAGCTATCGCTCGTGGGTGCCGCCTCAACAATACATGGTCTTGCAGCTACTTTGTCAAGGCGGCCACCCAGGAGGGGGTAGCGAAAGGCCGGCGCGCTATTGGTTGGCATTATGCGTTTGGGATCGCGCCGGGCTGGAGCGAGGGGGATGCTTCCCCCGCCCGAGTATTTGAATATATTCTTGCTGATTTATTTCATGGTATCAACATCGAGAATTCTGGCTCCAACCTTACAGTTTTTTGTTTATATTTGTGTTGATCCCATGAAATCAAAACAGCTTGTCTTCATTTTATTAATCGTCTCGTGTGCCGTCGGCCAGGTCCCGGTGTCGGGACTCTCCGCCTATTACCCTTTTAACGGCACTGCAGACGATTCCACCGGCAACGCCCTCAACGACGGAAAGCTGTTCTCCGCAAGCGCGACGCCGTATGTTCCGGGACGATGGGGCCAGGGCCTTGCCTGCAATTTCGCCGACAACACCGCGGGCGTCTGCGGCTATGTGGTGGTCCCCAACAAGTCGGTATGGAACCTGCCGCGCGACACCGCCGCCATGAGCCTCTGGTACGATGCAG
>DATFYJ010000006.1:0-4127 GCA_035315105.1 Chitinivibrionales bacterium | reverse complement strand
CGACACGCACGGCAACAATATCCATGATCCGGTATTCGAGCCCCACGTTCCCGCTTAATAGAAACCACCACGGGTCGTTTTGGAGCTTGGGTACATCGGGTTCGTCGGTGGGCACCGGCAGGTTCTGCTCCGACGCGGAGGCGGTGTCCAGTCCTCCGAAAACGGAAGACGAGTTTATTGAAGTCGCGCCCTGGTTCGAAAGCATGTCGAGGGTCTTGTAGTGGATCCTTATGTGGCCGTAAATATAGGGAATGTCTCTTTCCCACCCGAGACCCAGAAAGAGATGCGGATATGCTTTTTCGGAATAGGCGGCGCTCCACCTCGTGTATTGTGAGGTGATGTTCTCACAAAGCAATCCGAGCCTGATCTCCGGACGGGGAAAATTGAGCAGCATCCCCGCGTCGAGACCCATGCCGTACCCCCGGTATTCGCCGAAGGGAAGGCTGTGGCGCACCGCGTTGAGCGCCGCGCCGAGTCCCATTTCGAACCGGCGCGAGAAGGGGAACGCGCGGCCGTAGGCGGCGTGAAACGCGAGGATCGACTCGGTTGAATACGTAAAGCGCGTCGGGTCCCATACCGGCGTGCCGTCGGAACCCACATCGAGGTTCTGCGTTCCGGGTATTCCCGGATCGTACAGATAGCTCAGGGAAACGCCGAACCCCGATACGCGGTCTATGACGCCGGCATACGAGAGTATGGACGTGCTGAACGTGTTCTGATAGTACGACGCATATGAGAGCGTGAGGTCGTTCGCGGAATCGAACGGGACGGCTGCCGCATTCGACTCGCTTGCGCCGTCCCTTGTAAACACAATGTCCGACGCGCCTGACGAGGCTGATCGCGGAAGAACGAACATTTCCCGTGTATTGTCGGAATAGTAATTCCAGTCGGCCCCGAAAACGGACGCGACCCAAAAAACCGTCACCATGATGAGGTTAAGCGCCAAACGGCTAGAATACATATGATATTTACGGACAGACACTAACGATTATTTTCGTTTGCCAAAAGAAAACCTCGTTGGGGGACCGCGTTGTTACGCGTTTCTTTGCGGATGAAAATAGTTTATTCGACACAGTCGGTGGGCGCAGTAATGATGCGGAACACCAAACGCACGGCGGAAAACAGCAGGCGGGAACCAAACTCCTTGAATTGAACGCTTTCACTCTTCTATATTCTATGATCGATGGGCGTATGGCTCAGCTGGTTAAAGCGCTGCGTTCACATCGCAGAGATCCCTGGTTCGAATCCAGGTGCGCCCATGTTCGTTTTGTGCCGCCCGTTGCGGCCCGTCGCATGCCACCTCCTCCGAATGCAGACCGGCAACATCATACCATGATACGCATTTTTTCCGCACTCGTCTGCATCCTCGCCGCCGGTTTTTTCCTGCACGTCAACTCCGCCGTCGATTCTTCGTGCATCACCATCGACGCGCCGCGCCAGGGCATGGTCGTGACAACCCCTCTGTGCACCGTTGCGGTCACGGCCTGCGACCGCGTGAACGCCATCAGCTTTGCCGCGCACTTCCTCGCCGCCAACGGCACGGGCGACACATCGCTTTTTCTCGGGCGGATAACCCACGCTCCGTTCAAACTCATCTGGAACACCGATGCCGTGGCGAACCAGCTTTACAAAGGAATGTCGTTTTCCGTGGACGCTGTTCTCCGCGGCGGCGAGCGGATTTCCCGTACGGTAAGCGGCGTGTTTCTCGCCAACAAACCGGCCGTCACCCCGCTTGCCACCATACCCTGGTCATCGAGCGACGGATACCCGCTGTTCGCCAGGACCATGTCCGACGGCCGCGGCCCTCTCGGCATTCACGTGTCCGCCTGGTGGAACCGCGAAGGCATCCGGTTTATCGCGCGGGCCGAGGCGCCTGCCGTTTTCAAGGCCGGCATGAAGGAGAAACTCGCCGACGCAGGGATTGAAATCTGCATCGACCCGCGCCTTTCGCGCGACCCCTTTCCCCCGCCGGATGCGTTTTCGCTGGCGTTTCCGCTCGCGGGGAAACCCTTTACAACACGCTATCGTCCCCTGCCGGGACCGCAAGGCTCCTTCGACATCGCCGCAACCAAGGAGCCTTGCGAATGCCCGTTCGAAATCACCATGGAGGACCGCAGGGGATTCTCCGCCTCCGTCCTGGTCCCGGCGTCGCTGTTCGGTTCGCATCTTCCCGATTCCTTCGGGTGCAACGTGATCGCCCGCCTACCCGGCGACAACGACCAGATCGTCCGGCTCTCCTGGGTCGACGCACCGTCATTCATGGCGTTCAGCCCGTTTATGTGGGCATCCGTGGTGAGGCTTGCAGGGCCTTTGTACGGCGACCTTTCCGTGCTCGGGCTTCTGTCCTTCGGCGCGGGGCTCGTTCTGGCGCTCGTCGTGGGGCTTGTCGTGCGGTTCATGCGGAGACGATCGCTGTCCTTTGCCGAATTCGAACAGTCGGAGGAGGAGAAGACCATGTCCGACCAGATTTACCAGGTGATTGACGAAGCGGTGACATCCAGCGACCTCACCCTTGCCCGGGTTGCGGAAAGACTCGGCATGCCGCCCGGCAGGGTGGAGAAGCTCATCCGGAAGCACAAGGGCAAAACATTCAGGGAATTCATCCTGTTTCTTCGTACGGAGATCGCCAAGGAGCGGCTCCGTTCGTCCCACTCGAACGCGGCCTCGATAGCTGAATCGTGCGGGTACAAAAACGTGGCCGAGATGGACAAATGCTTCAAAAAGTTTTACCGGACCACGCCGGCCCGCTTCCGGAAGGAAAACCAGGTTACCTGACGCCTGCGGCGCCTACTCGATGCGCTGTTTGCGGGAAACGGGGCCTTTTTTCGAAAAGTAAAGGGCTTTTTGAATTTCGAGATCGAGCTGGTTCTTGTCGTACGGTTTTGTGATCCACTTCCAGATCTTGAGTTCCTCCACGGCCTTTTCTTCGGCCGGATACCCCGACACCACAATCACGATGAGCGCCTGTTTGATCCCGCGCAGCCGACCGATCGCTTCGTGAGGATCGTCGGTGCCCAGCTTCCAGTCCATCACGACGACTTCGCATTCGTCAATATGCTTCTGCAACTCGCGCGCCCCTTCGTCGAGCGTCGACGCTTCGCACACCGAATACTTGAATTCCTTCATGAAGAACCTGAGGATGGCGCGTATCTTGGGATCGTCGTCGAGCAAAAGCACCATGGTGGGCGTGCGGTTGAGCAGCACCACGGTGGTGTCGTGGTCCACCGCGCCGCCCTCGCTTTCTGGAATTTCGATCCTGAACGTGGTGCCGTGGCAGTCGGTCTTCTCGACGGATATCCGGCCGTTGTGGAGCGACACGATCCGCTGGACAAGCGCGAGCCCCAGCCCGGTGCCCTTGCCGGGCTTCTTTGTTGTAAAGAACGGGTCGAACACCTTCTCGACGATGTCGTGCGGGATGCCGGTGCCGGTGTCGGCAACCCGGATGACGGCGGTGCCGAGCTTGCCGTCGCCGCCCTCGCGAAAGCATTCGACGGTGATGGTGCCGCCCTCGGGCATGGCGTCCCGCGAATTGCCGATAAGGTTCTGGAATATCCGCTTGAAGTAGCCTCCGTCGCCCTGGATCCACAAGGGCTCGTCGGGCACCTTGAGCACGACCTCAAACTGCGAACCGAGCTGCGCGCCGTACAGGGGAATTATTTCCTCGAAAAATTTCTGCAGGTGTATCGACTGGTAGTCAAGGAGCTTCTTCTTGCCGAGCGCCAGCAGCTCGGAGATAAGGATTCTCGCTTCGACAAGCGTCTCCGAGACCACCTCCATCCGCTTTTTCGTTTCGGCCTCGGCCGTGTCCTTTTCCACCAGCTGCGTGATGTCGCCGATGGTCTGAAGGATGTTGTTGAAGTCGTGCGCCATGCCGCTCGCCAGCGTTCCCAGCGATTCCATCTTCTGGTACTGGTGGAGGCGGCTCACCATCTCTTCGCGCTGGGAAAGCGCGAGTTCGCGCTCGCTCACGTCGGCCATGATGCCCTCGTACACAATTCCCTCGTCGTCTTCCTCGCGCGGCTGAAGAACGCAGTCGACGTACTTTGTCTTGCCGTTAAAGTCCTTTATCTGCATGGTGCTCTTGAACTCCGTCTTGTCAAGTTTGAGATTTTCCGGCTTCACGCAAT
>DATFYJ010000005.1:0-3973 GCA_035315105.1 Chitinivibrionales bacterium | reverse complement strand
TGCTGGGACCGCAAATGGACCCACTTGGAAAAGTAGTTGCATGGAGCATTCTGGTAAAAATTTGATGAGTCACACCATTGTGTCGAAGCAAGAGTGCCGACATGCCTGTTCATGTTGCCGCCCCAGGTTGCGCTGTTGCCATAAGATCCTGCACACGCAAAAATGTTCCAAGCGGTCGTTTTGGCAGGCACACCCGTATTATGAGCTATGCACGAGTCCTGATAACGGTCGAAATAGCTCACGTAAGGACCACCGGTGTTAAAAAGGGTGGGGCCTGTCCGTTCTATCAGGTGAGGCGCATAAATATTGGCGAAGTCTGCCATGGCGAGACGGGTGAATTCCTTAGGCACCTCGTTTACAAACTCGTCAAACTTCGCCTTACGCGGTTGAAAAAACATTTCGTACAGGTCACCGCGATCAATATTGCTTGTGGCAGTATGGATTCTAAACATTATCGGAAGTCTCCATCCGTCTACCCGGGTCAGGTTGTTGCCGCTAATAGTTCCGTTCCCGACGGCTTCTTCGACCCACTCCATGTATCTTGAGTTGGAGTCGTTGGGGGCGATAAAGATGTAGAATCTCCCGTTACCGCTGACCGTGACGGTGCGCTGTTTGTCAAGCCTGGTTTTTGCTCCATTTTGGCTAAGGGCCCAATAGATCTGGCTGTCCGGCCAGACGCCGTTGGTCCTGTTCAGGATAGCGTAGGTAACTCCTCCAGTCGCCACCGGGTACCCGCTCCCCCAGAAGGCATTCGTGTCGCCGTTCCACGTGGTATTCTTTGTCAATTTGAAATCGAATTGTCCGGACAGCGCGGTTATCGGCGTGTCTGCGATGGTGTAGCCCGGCATCGTTGCACGAATCGTGTCCACCACTGCGGCAAGTTTCTCAAGCCGGGTCTGGAATTCGGGAGTATTCTCTACAACCGCACCACCTGTGTTGTGCATGGCTGGCTGCAACTTCAGTATGGTCACCGCGCCGTTGATGGTCACGCGGAGCAGATAGAACTGCGAGGAAATGCCGCGCGTGTCCACGGACACCGAGTAATTGCCCGTTCCGAGGTTCCTGTTGAACACGTCGCGCACAAACCTGCCTCCCATGTCGTACAGGCTCATTCTCACCAAGCCGCTACTCTGCGGCAGGCTGAACAGCACTTTCCCGCCCACGTACGCAGGCTTTGCAAATGCGTCGGCCCGCATGACCGTGGCCGGAATGATGGTGTTGGATAGGCAATTTCCAGTTCCCATTTTGTAATATCCGGTGGCATCGGTTGATACTAGGTACGGTGCCTGGGCGTAATATCCATTGTCATACGTTGCCTGGCCCAACCTGACAACGGCATTGGCGATCGCCTTTCCTGCACCATCAGTCACAAATCCGCAAAGGTTGACCGTCGTCTGGGAAAAAACAGACCCCGCATAAAACGCCATCATCAAACACATCACGGCTGCTCTTTTCATTTCACCCTCCCCCTTCTGATTGTGATGATTAAATCCTGTGCCATTTAAAACCGTTACTTTACCGCCACGGTATTCTGGGCGAGCAGGTGCCCGTTGCTCTTGAGCACCGCGACATATACTCCTTTGTGAATCCCGGCCAGCGCCATGGCGCCGGAAGCTCCTTTCACTTCCGATTGAGCAACCAGCTGTCCGGAGCAACTGTACAGCCCGATCCACACACGGCTCGAATGCGTGCCGCTTGTCGAATATCTCAGGACATTGTCCCTGTCTTTTGCTATCGCATCGGCATTGACGCTTGACAGTCTCATGGACGGCTTCCAAGAAACCGCACTCCCCTTGTCGCTGAAATAGCCGAATTCGATCACATAATCCGGCCCTGTGCCGTTCGCGTAGGTGCATTGGTCAAGACTGGCATTATCATCGTAGGCATAGCTGTATGCCCACGGGCACGCTTCCTTGAACAGCTCGGAATAGGAAGTGGGATGACAGGTTTGGGAAGTGCTGTAGGCTCCGGTGCAGCAGAATGAATCCGCACGGAATTTTGAACACGCGCTTAGGCACTGCACCACGTCCCCGTTGGTCCCCTGCACCTGCAATTCGGGCGGGCAGTTGGGAAGAAGGTCCTTGGTGCAGCCGACCGTATCGCACATGTAGGCTGTGGTCGTGGTGGCAAACGTTCCGCTTACCGGGTACATGCGCACCGGCAGATTGTATCCGTCGACAAGACTCACGTCGTACCAGTCATCGTTGTTGTTGGCGCCCATGGTCCATTCTGCAAGCGAAAGCGCTCCCATATTTGTGGTTCCGGGATAGGTGCCGGAACAACGCGCCGAAGCCCAGCCCATTGCGTGTTCTATCACGATGCTGTCGCCGGGATTCATTGTCTGGTTGGCGTAATTGGAAAGCTCCAGCGTGAAGGACTTGTTCAAATGGTTCATTATAATGATATGACGAACTGTCTGGCCGGCGGCATTCTTGTGCGGCCAGCCTGTTGCGTCCTGAGAAAATCCCGTGCCGGCCAGAACCCCGCACAAGAAAATGCACCAGAAAATCTTTCGCATTTTTCCTCCTGTCCGGACACGCCCCTCATTTTGTTTTTGACTTTGAGGGTTTGGATTTAATCGCTAAAGTAACCCTGCGTTCACAGCCGTTATTGCGTCTTCCTGGAGAACTCACAAACCTCGATTTAACCGGCCCGGTCCGGAAGGCTGCCAGTCACATAAAATTTAACTTAATTTTTGGGAAAAAACCTGAAAAAACGCAAAACCTTATATTAATTGTATACACGGCGGATACGGAATTGCGGTCTGCGTCGGAAAGAGGCTTCCTCCGGCCGATGCCATTCCTTGCTCCAGCTCACGCAGCCCCGGATCAGCAAAGGTCTTTCGGACAGGACGAAGCGGCGGCGGACCGTTATTTCCCTTTTCCCTTGTCAATGTCCATCTGCCGCATGCCGGGGACGGTGCGCGATTCGACGAGAAACGTCCGGAGGCTCGCCTGGTCCACCAGAAGCAACGGGAACTCGTCTCTGACGATCACATTGTACGTGGAGTCCGCATAGGTCTGCTGTCCCACGATCCTCCAGTTGTTGAAAAGGCTGCCCTCGGCCTGGCTCGACTGCTCTTCCTTTGCCGCCTTCTTTTCCGGCCTGTAAACGTACCCTTCGCGTTCGGGGTTCGATTCGTACATGAAGGTGAGGTTGTCGGACGGCTCGAACGCGACCTTCACCCTGTCGGCCTCGGCCTCCACGGCGATGCAGGGCGTCTGGCGCTTGAAATACACCCGCTTGATGTACTGGTCCTCCACCTTCTTGAGCGAATGCGTCTGGTCGATGTCCTTGTTGATGTTCTTCGCCTCCTGTTCGAGCAGGATGTCGTCCGATATGTAAAGCTGGAGGCGCTTGATGTCGGCGTAGGTAAGGTTGTACTCCCTGATGAGCGCCCTGGTGAGCGGCACGCGCGAGGCGCAGCCCGAGAAAAGGACCGCGGCCGCGAGCATTGCCGTTTGCAGACAGTATCTTTTTGATGACCTCATACGTCGCCCCCTTTTCTCATGACGCCGCACAGCGGCGCTACTTAGCCGCCGGTTTCTTTTGCGCTTTCTTCTTAGACCCTGAAGCCTTCGCCGTGGAATCGGCGGACTCGTCCTCTTTTTTCATTGCGCAGTCGGCAATGGCAAGGATACTTCCCCTGTCCACAAAAATACGCACCGCAACGTCCCAGCCAACGCCCTGTTTGAAGTCTTCTTTTTTGGTAACGTCCTTTTCGGCCCGCTTCACGCAGTCGCCAAGCAGTTTCTGATCTATCTTCAGCTTTACAAGCGCGTTCCTCATCTTCGTATTGACCTGGGAAATCGCCTGCTTCTGGGCCTCGGCATTGGCAACCAAAACGTCCTTGTTCACCGAATGGCCGTTGCCGACAATCGAATCCGTCCTGACCTGGTCTTCCTGATAAACGAGCTCCTTTTCCACAAAGCCCCAGGTGCCGTCGGTGGCGACAAGCACGAACTTGCCACCG
>DATFYJ010000004.1:0-2032 GCA_035315105.1 Chitinivibrionales bacterium | reverse complement strand
TACTAGAAACAGCCGCCCTGTTCCGGCAAAGCGAGGGGAAGAGGCGCAATGCTCCTCTTCCCCATTTCATTTGCGCCCCTCGGCCGGCGGTTATGCAAACAACCGGCGAGGTGCCGCACAATCGGGCGAGCCGCGTTGTGTTTTTTCAGCGGAACCGAAATCATGCGGGGGATAGGATGAACATTTCAGCGTTCCGGGCAATTGCCGTCTGCATGGCCCTGTTTCCCGCCGCTTCGCTCGCGGCGGAGGCGGGCGCGCCGGTGCAGATCGAACCGACCATCCAGGACTATGCAAAGCTTTTTACTCAAAAGCTTTCCAAGAAGTTCTTCGTCGGCGACGTCGTTGACAAGAGGCAAAACGCGGGTTCCGATTCGGTGGGCGCGACCCGCACGGGGCGATTCGAAATGTCGCCCCTGCTGTGCAAACCGCTGCCGAGCGCGATACTCCAGCAATCACTTGCGGGAATGTTGCGCGAACTCGGCGCCCTAGCCGAAGACAGGAACAGCGCGGATTTTCTGGTGGATGCGGAATTGCTGGAATACGGCCTGGAAGAAACCAACAAGGTCTTTTCACAGCAGATCAAGGCGACCCTCAAGTTCCGCGTCATGATCAAGACCACGGAGTCGGGCGCTCTTGTCAACCAATTCGTGATACGGGCGGAAGATTCCCGTTCGGCAATTGACACCACGCCCTTTGCGGTGAAGGTTGCCGCAAATGCCATGGCGTCGGGTCTGCAGAACCTGCTGGAGAGCCTCGCGGCACTGTAACTCTTGTCGCGTCAGCGTATCGCCCCGCGCAGCGCCGACACCGGCTGCGTGGACCCTGCCTGGATGATCGCGCGGGCGGCGTCGCATTTGTCCCAGACGTTAAACAGAAGCACGCCGACGCACCTGTTGCTCTTCACGTAATAGATCACGCCTTTTTCGTGTTCCTTCTGCCAGTCTTCAATCGTGTCGAAGGAAGGATTGACGTCGCCCACCGCCTCATAACCGTATTCAAACAAATCGGAAAAAAAATACGGCATGTGCGCGTATGCCTCCTGCGCGCCCGCCATGTTCCGGCCCGCGAGGCGGCCCTGGGACAGGGCGTTATCCCAGTGCTCCACGCGCATGAGTGAGGAGAGGGCGTGGTACGGAAAGCGCGCCACGTCTCCCGCGGCATAAACATCCAGGTCGGATGTCTGCAGATGCTCGTTGACGACAATGCCGTTGTCGCACAGAAGCCCGGCCCGTTCCGCGATTTCGCTCGACGGCCGCATCCCGATGCCGGCGATAATGCAGTCGGCTGCTATTTCTTCCCCCTTGAGGGTTCTGGTCGCGGGCCGCGCGCCGGTCATGTCGAAACCCACAGGCTTATCTTCCGTCAACATCCTGATGCCGGCGCGCGCGAAGCGGGCAAGCACGGCCTTGCCAAGCGAGGCGGGAAAAACCGATGCGCACGGATATCGTTCGGGAAACACCATGGTGACGCCCACGCCGCAGGCCGACAGGACCGCGGCCATTTCGGAGCCGATAAAACCTCCGCCCGCGACAACCACCGATTTCCCGGGCAAAAGCTCCTTCCTGAGGCTCACGTAGTCGTCAAGGTACCGGTAGTAGTTGATGCCAGCCTGACCGCCGGAAAAGGTCCGGGGCGTTCCGCCGGTGGCGATGAGCAGCGAACCGTATGAATACACGGCGCCGCTCGCGCACGCAACGGTTTTGTTGCGTGCGTCAAGGTGTTCGGCCGGGTTGCCATTTACAAGCGTGACGCCGTTTGCATCATAGTAGCCGACCGGATTCACGTAGATGTCGTCGACGGCCTTCTTGCCGAGCCAGAGCCCTTTTGAGAGCGGGGGCCGGTGGTAGGGAAGATGGGGTTCGCTGCACAGCAGAAGAATGGCGCCGCTTTTGTCAACATCCCTGATGCCGGCGACCGCAGACGCACCCGCAAGCCCACCGCCGACAATGATATACTTGAAAAACTTGTCGTTTGTTGCCACTGCTCGCCTCCTCATCGGATGTCTGCACCGGAATATGCACTGCAGGCAAAA
>DATFYJ010000003.1:0-3907 GCA_035315105.1 Chitinivibrionales bacterium | reverse complement strand
AGGGTCATGGCCGCGCCTTCATGGAACCAGCGCGGGATGTCGAGGCCCGGATAGGCCCGCGCAAGCACGGCGTGCACGAGTTCGTGCCTGGTTACCTGGGCAAAGCTCTGGTCGAGAAACGGCTTGAACGTGGTAGGCACCACGATGAGGTTGCCGCCGATCGCGCCGCCGCCGCCCCACTCGGGGAGCATGCCACCGTAATTCACTGTTGACTTATCGGAGTAGTAGACGATCCGCAGCGGCGAGGCGTCGGGCCGCTGCCCCGGCGCAACGAGGCGGTAGAGACGGTAATATTCGCCGTTCATGGCAGCCCTGTCCACGTCGGGCGGGACAATGCCTTCGAATTGAAGAACATCGGCAGTTGCGACTGAGGTGAGGAGAAGGAATAGGAGAAGTAAATTTTTCATATTTGGAAAAGATGGGCGTTCCCCTCGCTGCGCTCGGGTCGGCCCTCCCTCCGGTCTCGGCCTTCGGCCTCGGGCCGCCTCGGCCCTATGCCGCAAGCGGCGGGTCCGGGCAGCACCACGCTCTAGCGCGGCCTCCGGTCCTGCCTAACGCGCGGCAGATTGATTCTATTAAGTCAAGCACTTCTTAGCGCGCCGATCGGTGTCCGAAGAAAAACATCAATGATTTGTTGTCAAACTATTTAACTTTTCAACTACTCTTCTCGGGTGCCCCCGCAATCATGTGTGGTCTAGCTACAGCTTTGTCAAGGGGGCCACCCAGGAGGGGGTAGCGGAGGACCGGTGCGAAATGGAGAATCTATAGTACTTGACAAAGCGCACCGGGCCGGAGCGTGGGGGATACCTCCCCCTCCTAGAATATCTTCTAATCTAATCTAATAAAAAGGCCCTCGCTTTTATATTATTTTTGATTCTTGATTATCATTATACTACGACTGGCGCTTGGGATGGAACCTACCATCGGGGAGTGATCTCCCAATCTGTCGCGCGCCTGGGCAGAGGGGGCAACACCGTACAAAAAGGAGGCCGCCCGTGCCGAAATCAGCCATAGTAAAGTACCTTTCGTCGGTAAAGCCCGGCGCAATCGACTCCGGATTTCTCGCTTACATCGCCAATCTCGAAGAAGTATCCAAAGTTGCGCCGCAGGTCGCGGCATCCATTGTGCAGGAGCTTGCCGACCAGCGCAGCAATCTCAAGCTCATCGCAAGCGAGAACTACTGTTCGCTGTCGACCCAGTGCGCCATGGCGAACCTGCTCACCGATAAATACGCCGAGGGCATTCCGCGCCACCGTTTCTACGCCGGGTGCGCCAATGTCGACGACATAGAGGAATACGCGGCACAACAGGCGTGCAAGCTTTTCGGGTGCGACCACGCCTATGTCCAGCCGCACAGCGGCGCCGATGCCAACCTTATTGCGTACTGGGCAATCCTTAACGCGCGCGTCATTGCGCCCGCGCTCGGGAAACTGGATGACACCAACCCCGCTCACATGTCGCGTGCGGACTGGGACGCGCTCCGCCGCGAGACCGGCAACCAGAAACTTCTCGGCATGGACTACTATTCGGGCGGGCACCTCACGCACGGCTACCGCCAGAACGTGTCGGCCCAGATGTTCGACGCGTATTCCTACAGCGTCAACAAGGAAACGGGTCTTCTTGACTATGCGGAAATAGAGAAAATGGCCATGGAGATCAGGCCGCTCATTCTGCTTGCCGGGTACAGCGCATACCCGCGCGCCATCGATTTCGCCAGGCTCCGCGCCATCGCCGACAAGGCGGGCAGCGTGCTCATGGTCGACATGGCGCATTTCGCAGGGCTGGTGGCGGGCCGGGTGTTTACAGGAGTGAACAATCCCGTGGCGCACGCGCACGTGGTGACGACCACCACGCACAAGACTCTGCGCGGTCCGCGCGGCGGCCTGGTGCTGTGCACCAAGGAATTCGCCGAGCATGTTGACAAAGGGTGCCCGCTCGTGATCGGCGGACCGCTCGAGCACATTATCGCCGCAAAGGCCGTTGCCCTCACCGAGGCGAACAAACCTGCGTTTGGGAAGTATGCACGAAAGATTGTTGAAAATTCAGCCGCGCTTGCAAAGGCATGCATCGATGAGGGCATGATCGTTGCCACCGGCGGCACCGACAACCACCTCATGCTCATCGATGCGCGGTCTTTCGGGATCACGGGACGCCAGGCCGAGGCTGCCAGCCGCGACTGCGGCATCACACTCAACCGCAATTCGCTGCCCTTCGATCCCAACGGTCCGTGGTACACCAGCGGCCTGCGCATCGGCACGCCGGCAGTAACCACGCTCGGCATGGGCGCAAAGGAAATGAAGGAAATCGCGTCGATCATCAAGACCGTGCTCTCGTCGGCAAAACCGGAGATCAGCAGCTCGGGCGAGAACGCGGGCAAGCCGAGCAAGGCAAAGTACGTAATGGACGAAACGGTAAAGAAGCACGCCAGGGACCGAGTGAAAAAACTGCTGTCGAAATTTCCGGTGTATCCGCAGATCGATCTGGAGTTTTTGAAGAAGAATTTTGGGAAGAAATAGATCAAGAGTTGCTTTGGGGGGAGGTTTCCCCCTCGCTCCAGCCCGGCGCGCTTCATCATGCCTCGGCCTCCTTCCATTGCGCGCCGGTCTTACGCTACCCCCTCCTGGGTAGCCCCCTTGACAAAGTAGATGCAAGACCATACATTGCTGTGGGGGCACCCAAGGAAAGTAGTTGTTTAGGGCAATTCCCATCCTTTGTATCTTTGTCACTTTGTTACTTTGTCACTTCATTCTGTGGGGCACCCACAAGCGACCGCTGGAAGGCGCGGGAGCATTTCTGTACCCCTCTCCAATCGGAGAGGGGCCAGGGGTGAGGTCAATCGGATTTGGCGCGAGAAGAGTTGCTCGGCTGAAAGAAGGGCGAAACGCCCAACTTCATTTGAATTCTTGGTAAATCCATTTCTCCAATTCTTCAGCCACATCTTCCGCCATTGAAGAAACATTTTGATTTGTCGGAAACGTGCCTGCCGTCACTTCCTTCACATACTGTGATACACCTGCCGAAAGAGTTTCTTTCCCTTTTGAAAATACTTTGACATGGCGGAATACCGTCGGCGACAGCCCGGCCATGTCGTGGAACACTTGCACCTGGCCGTCGCAATGCGGCCCGGCGCCGATGCCGATGGTGGGGATGTGGAGAAGTTTTGAAACGGCACGGGCGAGTTCTGCGGGGATAAGTTCCAGAACGATCATGAAGACGCCGGCATCCTGAAGTGCCAGGGCGTCTGCGACAAGCGTTGTTGCCTCGGCAATCGTCTTGCCCACCACGCGCGGTTGTGGTGCGGATTGCGGAAGATAGCCAAGGTGGCCGCACACGCTGATGCGGTTTCTGCGCAAGGAGCGTACGATGGGTACGAGTTTCGTGCCGCCTTCCATTTTCACAGCATGGGCACCGCATTTGACAAGTCTTCGCGCGTTTACGAGCGCGGTGGCCGGCGTCGCATACGAACGGTAGGGCATGTCGCCGATTACCAAGGCGTTTTTTACACCTCGTGCGACCGCGGCGGTATGGTGCGCCATGTCGTCCATGGTGACGTCCTTGATGTTTTTGTACCCCAGGACCGTGTCGCCCACGCTGTCGCCCACGAGCACGACATCGACTCCGCACTCGTCAAGCATGCGCGCCGTGGGGCAATCGTAGGCCGTGAGCATGGTGATGGGGGATGCGGCGGCCTTTTGTTGGATAAAGCTGCGGGCGGTTTTTTTCATTTGATAGCTAAGCTCCAGTTAGGAATCAATATTTTGATGGGTGAAGAAGACAAAGTCGGCAGTGTACTGATGCCCGGCGCCAGGCAGGACTGGAAAAATGGTCCCGCCATAGCGGGATGCCGCCCGGACCCGCCGCCACGCGGCATAGGGCCGAGGCGGCCCGAGGCCGAAGGCCGAGACCG
>DATFYJ010000002.1:0-2953 GCA_035315105.1 Chitinivibrionales bacterium | reverse complement strand
GCGTGTGGGAAATCGTCGAGACCGCATTCTTCTTCGTGGCGCTGGTGGGCCTGTTCGGGTTCTGCTGGAAACGGAGAATAATCGCACGCGTGTTCTGGCAGGTTTTCTTCGCGGCGTTTATGTGCTGGATACTCGTCTACTTCACAATAGGGAGGTCGCAGGCAATGCCGGCGAGTTTGGCGTCGATACCAACGCCGACATTGATTGTGCTTGCGATTGTGGTTGTGGCATTGCATGTCCCGCTTGTGGTAGGGTTGTATTTATATTCGTTCAGGAAAGGGATTTGGGAATTGGATTAAAGAGTTGGGCGTTCCCCTCGCTTCGCTCGGGTCGGCCCTCCTTCCGGGCTCGGCTGGTCAGCCTCGTTGCCGGACCGCCCTAGTCGCCTTCGGCGAGGGTCGGCCGGCAATGCGATCTAGCGCACCCTCCAGTCCTGCCTAACGCGCGGCAGGAGTAATTCATTCAGTCAATTTTATTTATTGCGCCAGACCTGCCAGGCTCTGACATCACGAGCGGCCAAGTAACCCGCCCGTCCTGTTGGGCGAGTTAGCGCCGATGGCCTCGGGGCGGCGCTGATGGCGAAATAAAAGAAAAAACCGAGATTGTATTTTTTTGTCAACTATTGCTCGTGGGTGCCGCCACAACAATGCATGGTCTTGCCGCTGGTTTGTCAAGGCGGCCACCCGGGAGGGGGTAGCGGAGGACCGGCGCGAAAAATACAGTAACCAAGACTTGGGCGCGCCAGGCCGGAGCGAGGGGGAAACTTCCCCCACCTAGAGCTATTCTGATTTGTGAACTAGTGATATGATAGGAAGAATCTATGGCAGGCTAGTACAGTTCGTTCATTAATTCCCAAAGCCCCTGAATCGAAAACGCCGCACTATCTCCCCTGAGCGCCGTTTCCGACTTGATGTCGGTCCTGTTACCGAAAATGGTGTTGGGGCCGGCAATGGGTCGCGAGCCGATTTCGAGGCACACGCCAACGGTGTTGTCGGTGATCACGTTATCGACAAGCACGGGCATGGCATAATCGGCGATAACCGCGTACACGTTCCGGTAGAACCGGCAGTCCTTCACGTGGGGCGACGCCTTCTTGGTGCAGTACAGCGCGCAGTGGTTGCCGGCGAACTCGCATGAGTCAAACACCGGCGAGGATTCCCACGCCAGGCACTGGTACATGCCCTCGAACCTGCAGTTGCGCAGGTACGCGCCCGCCGATTTCCCCATGAACACGATGCCGTACCAGCAAGGCGGCGACGTGTCGCCGCGCGTCCGGCCTGCGCAGGTGAACGTGATAGGCTCGGCGGCAGTTCCGCGCGCGATGAGCAGTCCGCGCACAACGAACTTGAAGTAGCCCGCACATTGAATCGTGGTTCCCGGTCGTATGGTGCAGGTGACGCTTTCCGGCACTTCGAAGTTCGCCTGGAGCACCGTATCTCTCGCAATGGTGAACTCCTGCTTTCCGGCAAAAACCGGGGCGCTTGCGACAAGGGCGACAGCCATGGCTGCAACTGCTTTCATGCGCGGCTATCACTTCACCAGTTCGAGGGTGATGTTTTCATTCCATGAAATCCTGAATTTGCCCTGCGGGGCAGCCGGGACCGCAAGATGCACGGATGCGGCCTCGAGCGTTTTCGCGGTGACGTTGACAATCGCGCTTCCTGTTCCGCTCCCCGCCGTGGGCACGCCGGCGTACAGGCCGAGCGTGTCGCGCTCACGGAATTCCACGCGGTAGACGAATTTCCATGACAGCGACGCGATTTCGGCGCCCGATTTGTCCTTCCGGAGGCTGTCCATGCAGAACGACTGGAACAAATGGCCCACGGCGCTGCCCTGCTTTGTGTCAAGCGGCAGGGAGCGCTCGCGTTCCCACACCGCTCCGGGCCGCACCGCGATTTTCGGGAGCGCAGGCACGGTGGAGGCGAGGTCCTTGTAAAGGTCCCACTCGCCGATTTTTACCACGGGAACGGACGATGAGTCCTCCGGCAGTATGGCGCCGTCGCCAAGGGCGCAGGAAAGCCGCATGGTCTTTGCCTGCTCCTTGAGGTTGCGGATTTCTTCGTCACCGAGGATGTTCGACGTCACCGCGACCGAAACGACCGACGCGTGCAGAAGCGCGGGGTTTTTCGCGTCGGGTTTTCCGCTCAGGGTGCATTGCGCGGCGCTCGAAAACGTCCGCTGCGTGTCGGCCGATGATATAATACCCGAGACCGTTGCGCTCAGGGCGTAGCGCCAGTCAGGCTTTTTCGAAAAGTCAAGCGATAGTTTTACGCCATTGGAATTGCCGCAGCCGGAGACAAGCGCCAAGCAGGCGGCTAAGGTCCATAAGTGGTGTTTGTTAATCTTCATGATGAGGAATTACTCTTCGGTGAAGCGTCGTTTCGTTCTGTTCGTTTGACCTCACCCCAACCCCTCTCTGCCCTCACCCCGCCCTCTCCCAAGGGGAGAGGGAGAAAACAAGGAATCCTATTTTATAGGGAGAGGGGCGCTTCGGAATATTCCAGCGATACGAAAGTAGATTGCTTCGCTTTGCTCGCAATGACATCTTTGCTTCATTCAATCCGCATTCCGCAATCATCATTCTACAATTCTTCTTGGGTGCCCCCACACGGGTATCTGGTTCTGCAGCCGTCTCCACTTGGGGTGCACCCAGGAGGGGGTAGCGCAGGACGCCGAAGGCGGCCGGAGCGAGGGGGAAACTTCCCCCACATGAATACTCTTCTATTATCAGAGTAATTAATCTCTATCTTCCCTTTGCCTTCACATACGCTTCCGAATACTTGAAATTGCAAAACGTCTCCCGGAAGCACTGGCCTTCCGGGCGGTTGTACTGGCCGAGGTAGGAGTCGTATACCACCACCCAGAAATGGGCCAGGGTCATGTGAACGTCCATGGACGGAAGCATGCGCACCATGGGGTTGGAGCCTGGCGAGAGAACGACCAGTGAGTCCAG
>DATFYJ010000001.1:0-4020 GCA_035315105.1 Chitinivibrionales bacterium | reverse complement strand
CCATGTTGTTGCAACGCGCGACCTCTACGGCGGGAGCTACCGCTTCCTCAGCGAGTTTCTGCCGAAATTCGGCGTGACCTGCACCTTTGCCGACACCACCGATCCCGACCGCACCGCTATGGCGATACGGCCCAACACCCGCGTCCTTTTTCTGGAAAGTCCGTCCAACCCCCTTCTCAAGATCACCGACCTCGCTGCGCACGCCAAAATAGCGAAAGAGCGCGGCATAATTTCCATGATCGACAACACCTTTCTCTCCCCGTACTTTCTGAGGCCCTTTGACCACGGCATCGACATCAGCATCCACAGCGGAACAAAATTCCTTGGGGGGCACAGCGATCTCATCGCGGGCGCAGTGATCACGCGGACCAACGAGCACTCACAGCAGGTCCGGTTTGTCCAGAACACCTGCGGCGCGGTGCTGAGCCCGGAAAACTCATGGCTGCTGCTGCGCGGCATCAAGACCCTTGCGCCGCGGATGAAATGCCAGCAGGAAACGGCGATCAAGGTGGCCGAATGGCTCGAACGGCAGGCATGGGTCACGCGCGTCTTCTACCCGGGACTTACGGGCCACCCGGGACGCGACGTTCTTATGCGTCAAGCATCCGGTTCCGGCTGCGTCGTCAGCTTCTGCCTCGATTCGCAGGAGCGCACGAACCGGCTCCTTGCCTCGGTGCGCATGCTTTCGGTTGCCGTGAGCCTGGGCGGCGTGGAGAGCATCCTCTCCTATCCGGCGCGCATGTCGCATGCCGCAATGCCTGCGCAGGTGCGCGCGGAGCTCGGGATTACCGACCTGCTGCTGAGGCTTTCGGTGGGGCTCGAAGCTGCGGAGGACATTATTGCAGACCTGGAGCAGGGTGCAAGCGGCTAGGAAGCAATCTTCAGGCGTACGCGCTTCGGCACCTATTTTCCCGACGAAGTGGTATCGGTCAACGTCTTCTTCGGAAGCTCCGAAATGCCGGACCCGGAGGAATCAGGCGTCGGCGCAGTCTTCTGCGAAGGCGCTCCCTGCGGCGACTGCATTGCGGGCGCGGGTCGTATTGCTACGGCCTCGTTGTACTTCTCGATTCCCTTGTTCCTGATCACCGACGAAACGATTGCGCAGACAATGCTGCCCGCAATGAGACTCACGCCGATGGTCAGGTTCGCGGCCTGCGCCCGCTTATCGATGACAAGGGTCGTGTCGCCCTGCATTTCCTCCAGGTAGGAAAAAAGGGCAAGGGCAACGTACATCCCGCCCCATGAGCCGACCTGGATGCCGGTTTCCTTGAGCACCCACGACCAGGCGGCACGCGCCGCCGATGCCGGCTGCTCCAGGAGAACGCCATCGAGCACCGGCTCGCCGAAGGTCAGGCCGCCCTGCCGGTACGAGCCGAATCCCGATTTGTCAATACGAAGGTCGAACAACGAGCCCGGCGAAGCTTTTCTTGCGACAGACTCGTTGAACGCAAGCGCCGCCTTGTGAAGAAGATAGTCCGAGCGGACGTACAAACGCTCCTGGATGAACGACGCAACCTCGGTCCCTATGGTGAGCGGTATGGTGAATTTGTAAAGACTGTTGGAGTACGGCTGCCGCATCCCGCTGGTATCGAGGATGCTTTCGTTCTTTATCGCGTCATAGATTCCCTTGATCTCGTACGCCGCAATGCCGACGTCGACACACCACAGCAGCGCGCCCACGGCATGGCCGCTCCATTTGTATCCCAGCGAGCGGTCTGCCCAGTCGGCGCTGGTGTCATGCAAAAGGAGAAACCGCTCGACCTTGAATCGGGACACGGGCCGGCCGTTCTGGGAAAAATGCCCCTGTACCGGAAGGGAATCGGAGAGCGGGCCTGCCCAAGCCGCGGACGCGCAGAGCAGCCCGTAAACGAATACAGCGCACTTCAGAACATTCATGCGGGCACCTCCACCGTTCTTCCCTCCCGGCTGCTCTCCATCGCCAGTTCTATGATCCGTACAACGTCCCGCGCCTGTTCCGGCGTCACAACCAACGCCGCGCCGTTGACAATCGCATCATACACATTTTCGTAGAACGCCTGGTAGCGTCCCGGCAGCGTTTCAACCGTCTCCCGCCGCCCGTCAGGGCTTTCGCACGTGTCAATCGTTCCCCAGCGCGCCGGCTCCTCCACGCCCCAGCCCTTGTCGCGCGGCGTGCCGCCCCGCCGCAGCGCATCCTCCTGCGGGTCGAGGCTGTGCTTGACAAACGAGCCCCGGGTGCCGCGGAGCAGGAACCGGGGCCGCGGCTCGCGCGCCAGCATGCCGGCCCCGAGCCTCACCGCGAGCGCTTCGTATTGCAGCACGACCTCGAACTGGTCATCGGTCGTGCCGCTGTCGCGCTGTATCCTGATGTCGGCGCGCAGCGACTTCGGCATGCCGAACAGCGCGAGCGCCTGGTCAATGAGATGCGGCCCGATATCGTACAGCACTCCCGCTCCCGGACCGGGCTGCTCACGCCACGCGCCCGGCTTCAGTCCGGGGCGAAAGCGGTCGAAACTCGACGCAAACTCAACCAGACGGCCCACGCGTTGCGTGCGGGCGATTTGAGAGACCGTGAGAAAATCGCCGTCCCACCGCCTGTTCTGGAATACGCTTAGGATTTTGTGCCTGTTCTTCGCCAGGTCGATAAGCTCCCGCGCCTCGCTTGACAATACCGTAAACGGCTTGTCCGCCACAACGTGCTTCCCGGAAAGCAGCGCGGCGCGGGCAAGCTCGTAATGCGCGGCGTTGGGCGCGGCAATCACCACGAGGTCAATGCCTTCATTATAAAAGAGCTCGAAAGCGTCCTTGACAACGGCAACGTCCGGGTATCTTTCGCGCGAAGTCTCGCCATGGCGCTCCACCACCGAGACGAGGCGCAGGCCGGGAACGGATGAAATGAGCGGTGCGTGAAACACCCGGCCCGCCATACCATAACCCACAAGGCCGACGGAAACCACTTTCGACATAATCCCCCTGAAACCGACACGCTCCGGCCGCAACCATGAACAATATCGGCACGATTGAAGCAAAATATATGATATGGAACAGACGACCGCCCCGGAAAGCGAGAGCGGGCATTATCGTTTGACAGGCTGCAATCAAATGGCTATTTTCAAGAGGGAGACCTTTTATCATGGATTCTGTTCCGCAAAGCCTCGATGAATTCATCCGCACTCACGGCAAGCCCATTCTCGCGGATTTCTGGGCCGAATGGTGCGGCCCGTGCAAAATGATGGCGCCCATTCTTCAGGATCTGGCAAAGGAATGGAAGGACAGGGTTACAGTGATAAAGGTGGACACCGAGCGTAAACCGCAGCTTGCGCAGCAGTTCAATATCACCGCGATTCCCACGCTCATTCTCTTTTTAAAAGGGTCGGAAGCGCACCGCATTGCCGGCGCCATGACGCTTGCGCAGCTCAAGCAGGTGCTGAGCGAGTTTGTCTGAAGCCATGGGCCAAGAACGAATGTCGCAGGGGAAAAGAATTGCGTTGGGATAATGAGCGCCATTGCGGCATCATCCATATTTTATTGTATGAGACATTCTTTCGTTATTTTGCTCACGACCCTTGCCTGCCTTTCCGTAGCATGCAAGTCCACCGGCGATTTCCCGCCGTGGGAAGTGAATGACCTCAACGATCGTATACGGGCACAAGCCGGCGGCAGCTATGCCAGGCTCCCCATGGGAATGACCCACTACGAACTTCTGGGGCCCGACACAGGCCAGACCGTGGTGCTCGTCCACGGCTCCACCCTGCCGCAGTGGACATGGGACAGACAGGTGACGGTCCTGGCCGATGCAGGCTTCCGGGTGCTGCGGTACGATCATTTCGGCCGCGGTTACTCCGACAGGCCGGTCGCGGATTATGGCATCGACTTGTATTGCGATCAGCTGGGGCAATTGCTTGACACTCTCGGAATGCGAAAACCCGTATCGCTCGTGGGCATCTCGTTCGGGTGCGCCATTCTGGCCGCGTACGCATCCCGGCATCCGGACCGTGTCGACCGGATGATCTTTGCGGCGCCCGTGGTCGACCCGCTCAG